>NZ_JBQKHK010000007.1:0-126663 GCF_052118305.1 Collinsella sp. LCP21S3_D3 | reverse complement strand
GCCATGCCCTCATGCAGGAGGGCTAGCCGCTCAAAAAGCGTGCGCGCTTCCGATGCTCAGGCTGCTCAATTTCCGATGATCTTTTTGCTCAAATCCTCTTGACGAAACACAATCGTTGGAAAACGACGGCTTTCCATAATCCCAACGGAATACGCGAACGGGACATTGCAAGATACCGCATCTTCATTGCATTGGCCCATCCGCGATAAGCGCCCATGGCACAACACCCCCTGCCAATTGATCTTTGCTTGGATTGTCGCATCGAGCCAAATTGGACGCGCCAATCTCGCCACCCCAATCTATGAGAGCTGATTTCCGCATCCGTTCATACACGTGCGGATGAATGCGGAGGGCGCTCAAATGGAGTTGATCATCAAAAATTGTGGAGAAAGCGTCACATTCCATATAGTCGTCTATTCCGTTTAAATGCAAAAGACCCGATGCTTTCCACGCGCGCCAGCATCAATCCCCATAGCGACGGTAGCAGCTTTCTGGAAGATGCGTCGCCTAACACGCGGGACAAAAGTCGAGTCTGAAATCCCCTTTGGTGAGGGAAAGGCTATAGTTCGACCCAGTCAAAACAGCGATGCCCAACAAGGCCAGTCCGCAAGCGGCGATCAGCTGCTCCGGCGAAAGGTTGGGAATTATCTTTCTGAAATCGCGCATCGTCTCAGCCAAAACGTTAGTTGGCGAATACATGGGAGCGCCCGCCGTCCGTTCGACGTCATTCATGTTTAGTTCCTTCCTCTTTTTCAGCTACTTCAGCACTTATTTTCAGCCACGAGCGAAATTCTGTCTTCTCTGGCAACCTCAGATTACCTACAATTTTGTTGGTAATAATCCTGTTTATGAAGGGTTGCCATGTCTAGGACATTCTCAGAGGAAGAAATCTCCAAGCTAAAAGAATCCGGATTCGCAGTGAGCGGCACATCGAGGAGCAGAATCCTGTCCGTTCTCGACCTACTCGTTCGATTCACTGATGAGAAGACGGGCATATCCGCGTCGGAAATAGCGCGCATCATAGGCATTTGCTCCGAGAAGCCAACGTCGGAGAATGCCATTCTCAAGGACCTCCACCAGATAAGCGAAAGCATGCCAATGGGAATCCGCGTAGCGATACCAAGCCACGGTGAGAACATTGGGTTCAGAGCTATAAACAAGCCCTTGTCATCCGAGGAGGCAATCCTGATTTCCGACGTAGTGGGGACAAGCTCCTTCATCGGCGAGGCGCAGAAGGAAGCAATTTCCTCGAAGGTGCTCGTTTTCTCCTCCGACTACGACGTTGACGAAAGCATAGAAACCGTGTTTGTCGACCGCAAAGCCGGTAAAGACACTGATATGTTTTTTGGCGTCCTCCATGCCGTATCCCGAGCAATCCGGATGAACGAAAAGGTCGCCTTCAAGAAGCAGGTTCACCTGATGAGCGGACCCACCGTAAAAGTCGGGTTCTATGAGGAGGACCCGGTTGCGATCGTGTTCAGCTTCGGCCGTTACTATCTCGAGAGTATGCATCTCGATGAAAGCGGCTTTCCCATCCCCCACTTCCATCGACTAGACGACATCACAGACCTAGTTATCACAGGAAAACCGCTGTCTGACCAGAAAAAAGTCGAGGCGCTGAGAGCTCGGGTGATCACGGATACCCGCCAGAGAATCGACATGTTTGGCACAGGCGCCACCAGGATGTTGTTTCTCGAAGTCTCCGGAAGCCATGCCAAGTACGTTTACGAAAAGTTCGGCCACGATCTCAAGTTCTGCCATATCGACGAGAACAGCGATAATAATGTCATCGGCTACGTCTGCGTCAACGTGATACTATCACCCACTTTTTTCAGATGGCTATTCGGAATGAACGGCGCGGTGAGGCTGACGAAGCCGAAAGGGAAACGGTGGGTCGACAGCTTCCCGAATGCCATCGCTTCCGGCTTCGAATCCTATATCCAAGACTACAAATCAGCCTCAGAGGGCTATAAAGCTGCACTGGAAGCTGCTATTTTGCAATTGGGCCCGAAGAGCAATCAGAGAAGAGACAGGTCCGATTGGTTCGATTCAGAAATCAAGGGTACCCTTTTAATTAATTTGAACTGCGATACGGGGCAGAGATGAACGACAGTAGCCAGGTTATCTACAACGTTAAAAAGACCGCGACAAGGATAATCCAAGAGTATTTAAGGCTGTGGGTCGAAGAAAGGTGCCCCGATAACGAAGACTGGGTAAAGCAGGTCGAATCTATTTGCGATGAGGCGCGCCGCAAAGGTAATGAGAACCCTTGCCATAGACCAAGCTATGATGCAATAACCAGGCCACTCGACCGCTTTGGACTGGAGAAAATGAACATGGGCAGTTGGGACCTGACCGCACTGCGGACAATCGTCCTACATATTCACCCCTTGGGTATTTGGCTCTCTAAAGAGCAATACGAGCTCTTCATAAAAATCGTGGATGACAAGAATTACGATTCGCACGAATCGACGAATGAGCCCATGGAATACGTCAAACCGTGGTCATGCGAGGCCCTGGACCGAATGGAGCTTTTCGTGAAGAGCGCAAATGGCTCGCTGCAGGAAAGCCATTACAGGGAGTATTTCGAAGAGTCCACCAAAATGATCCGAGAAACGCGGGAAAGGAACAGGGAGGAATACGATGCGCGCTATGGACAAATAGCGGAGCTAAAACGACAAGCGGAAACCGAGGCGCATGACATAGCGACATCTCGCGACCCCCTGCATGCCTACGGCGTCGCATTTCCGAAATGGATCCGAAAACTCCCTAACGACTCCCGCGCGTCCTTCTACCTTTGGCGCTGCTTCAATGAGGCATTGGTGGCCGAGGGGTTTACGTTTGCGGCATCGAATCTTGCAGATACTTATTATTCTGGCGACGAGATCACGCCCGTCGACTACGAAAAGGCGGCCTACTACTTTGAAGTGCAAGGTATAGATAGCCTTGGGTGGGAGCAGAAGGTTCAGTATGCGGGATTGCATCTGCGGAACCTAATATCAAATGCTTCAGTTGAGAAAGCCGACAGTATCCTTTCCACAATGAAAGGTCCTTCGATGAGCCTGTGCCTGGCAAGGGCATTCTTTTATGGAAGGTGGATTCCAAAAGACTATGCAAAGGCTGCCACGCTTTACGAGGCTGCGCCCACCGAAAGAACGAGACCCGGCTCCAATTCGCTCATTATGACGCCGCAAGATTATGCAAACCTCGCAAGCATCTATTTAAACGAGCTCGCAAACGAACAATCACTCGGTAAAGGGAAAAAGATAATTGCCATGCTTGAGGCCACTCTTCCCGACGCCAGCTCCACGCTTCGTACCTATCAAAACGAGGATGGTTTCATCTTCTATCGAGTATCAACGCCCGACGACGAGCTGCGTAAGGTTAAGTGATAAACAGAATGTCAAAAGACCGACACTTGTGCATGCCTTTTGACATACACAAGTGTCAGCGAAGTGCATTTGTTTGGTAGGACGTTTTTCTCGCCGCCCGCTGAAAAGCCGACCACAATCCATCACCGTCCTATAATTCGTCTTCCCCTCTACGAGGCAAACGGCATATGCAAAACCTATTTCTTCATTTTCAGTTCTGCCTTCAATTTCCCAACAGCCGTTTCGACATAGTCGGGCACGTTAATGGTGTCCGCGGGCAACGTCCATGAGCATTTCTCTGGAAACTCCTTGTCCCTCACGAATTCATAGTCGGTAACATCTCCCGCCTTCGTGTACTCAATAAGACTCAAACGTAAGGAGTCGGGATTAGACATAGCTTTTCGCCAGCTCGCCAGTGGGACTTCAAATCGGCATTCATAATCACATTCTGCAATAGAATCCGATTTATCGTATTTAAAACCTGTCGTTTTTTGAGCCTGGGCGCACACATAGTTGTCACCATATCCCAAGAACGCACTCGGCAGAATCCAGGCGTCGTCCTCTTTCCTGCAGTCATGAGTGTCGACGCTAACGCGTACCGCCAATAACGTGGTACCGGCGATCTCGTTACCGCAAGTTACAGAAGCAAGAATCTTCGTCTTATTAATTGTCATCGCCCTTACTCCCCAAACCTATAGTCGTTGATATCCAACGTGGAGCAGTTCTCGCTTATTGCTCGGACTGTTTGCACGGGGATTCCGTCTTCGACATGAGCGGAGACGCTAAACGAAAGCTGTACGTCGGCACCGCCCAGCATGTTTAGTTGGCTCACCACTTCGTCCATGATGGTCTGGATGTTGCGATTGACACGAGTGTTGTCGAGCTTTGCCGTCATATGGAAGGATGTCTTTTGTCTCGCGGGCTGCACCACCACTGGCGTCGTGTCGACAACCGTGGTCCTGCCGTCCGTATCCGTTACGGTTTCGGTCGTCGTAGGGCCAAACGTAAACCCATGCCCACCGTTGCTGGAGCTCTGCGCGGCCTCCGCAGCCGCAGCGCGAGCAGCAGCCTCTTCCTCTTCAATCTGCTTTGTTGCCACAGTCGGCTTTACCAGCAGGTCGCTCTCGTTGATAAATGTCTTCTGCTCACCAAACGTCAGCTCCATATAGCGATCGTCCGAGAAGCCGGCGGCAAGGCCAAAGTACTCCTTTGAGCCCAGGCCCCTTTGAATCGCGTTCTCGAGCACGCCATAGCACGACAGCCTGGGAAGATAGCAATAAGAGCACAGGAACTCCCACAGACGCTTAATCTGGATGTGGTCCGCTTCCTTCCAGAGCACTCGATCGAGCTCCATCTTAAGCAGGGCGGGTGCCCAGGTCTTGATGGCCGCCTCATCGGAAACAAGCTTGCGCGCCATCTTGGCAACGATATTTTCGCCGCCGCCCTCAACGTGTTCTGCTTCCCAAACGATATCCATCGAGTCGCTGAAAAGGTCAACACGCGGATAAATAAGCCAGCTATAGGCCTCCTGGATCTTTATCTCGAGCGATTCGTCGGCACGTCTCACACTCTGGTCAGTCTCGCGCGTCTGTGCCACGTCAAGGTTCAGCGACTCGCGATCTTTCTTGATGGAATCCCAAGCAAGGTATTGTTTCGCCTCATTTAGGAGTTGTGCATAGTAAGATGCGTCCGCAGCGGCAAACACAACCATATTCTTATACGTACGCGGAGACGTACCGCGATTTGAGAGCATCTCCGATGCCAAGGTGAGTGCCGCGGAATCGGCCGTTTTCCCACGGTGATTGGCAGACGGCGTCAGTACCACCAGGCGCAGCGTCTGATCATCCGGAACGTCAAGCGAGCTTGCAGGGCATACATGAATGCCCGAGAAAGGATCGACCTTGCGCAGCCTCTTTAGGCGACTCTCAACTTCATAGAGCGCCTCAGAGTCCTTGACCTGCTGGGCGCGGTCATCGGCAACCTTGCGCAACGTGGGGCGCGTATCGTACCAAAAACGGTTTCCGTTGACGTCGCTATACAGGAAAGACGAAGATGTCTGCAGCGTGCCCAGGGCATCGTTGAACACGGAGATGTTCTCGCCAGGCTGAACCGTGCCCAAGCGAATATGCGCGCGCTCGATACCGCGGACGGATTGACCGCCCACGTCGGGAGCACTGCCGAGCATGATGGTACGTGCGACGCGACGCGAAGCCAAAAGATTGCCGTAACGAGTGTTGTTGCCGTCATTGCGATACGGAACGGACTGCTTGCCGTCGATCTCGGAATCAACGACTGCATTCCAGTTGTCATCAAGATAGCGCGTGAGTTCATCGCGCACGCCAGGCACATCAAGGGGGAACGACCCCGGCATAATCATCGGCGAAGGATCCTGGTTCATCCACAGCTCGTGGATAACCGACGCCATTAAGCGCAACACGCCACGGGTACGTTGAAACTTTTCGAGCGTTGCCCAGTCCTCGTAGAGACGGTCGAACACTTCAGGGTGAATCGGATAGCAAGAAACCATGCGATCGCGGTATTCAAGCTCGCGCGACTCCACCGGGAAGTCCGAAGTATTTTCGTTGTACATCTTGCTAAATGTCGCGCACACTTCATCGCGAGCGGCATCATCTTTGCAGTCAAGGAAAAGCCTGCGGCGCACAACCTCGAATCCTTCGTTTGCCGCCACGGGTTTCCAGATGGCTTCCATGCGCCCAAAAGTATGCTCAATTTGCTCCAGAGCTCGCTGGCCCGCTTCACCACCAATCTCGTTGTCGGACTCGGGGATAGAGGCTACGACCAGACTGCACTTCGAAGCGCGTACTGCCTCAGTGAGCTCCTGGATAAAGGTGATGAAGTTGTCGAAGCTGCCGGCGTTAAGTCCATCGACGCCATAAATCTTCTTGGCATAGGCAACGAGCTCGTCCATAAGGACAAGGCAGCAGCCGCAATCGTCGAATAATTCAGTCAGAGCAGCGGATCCCGGCGAGACGCCCTTCTTGTCGGCGTCTTTAACATAATTATAGAGCTCGGGCCTGCCAGCGGATTCTGCAAGCTGGTATGCCATATGGCCCCAAAGCGTGTTGACCATAATGCCAGGCATGGTAGCCGGGCGCATGGCTTTTGCCGGATTGATAGAGGTGCCCACGAGCACAGCAACATGCACCTCAGGGACTTCGGCAACGCCCGCCTCCTCGAGCACGGGCGCGAGGTTGGCAATCTGCCCCACACGGGAGCGGCTGCGCATCATATGGTAAAG
Source organism: Collinsella sp. LCP21S3_D3 (assembly GCF_052118305.1). NCBI lineage: Bacteria > Bacillati > Actinomycetota > Coriobacteriia > Coriobacteriales > Coriobacteriaceae > Collinsella > Collinsella sp. LCP21S3_D3. The sequence continues at coordinate 120,033 of NZ_JBQKHK010000007.1, read as the reverse complement.
TGCGAGCATGCTGTGCGTCTTGCCGCCGCCGAAGGCCGTCTTGAGCTGGATGACGGGCTCGCCGTCGAGGCCGCTCACGCGGCGCAGTGACTGCACGAGCAGGCCCTTCATGCCTTCGGTCACATACGTTCGATTGAAGAATTCGACCGGGTCGCGGTACTCCAACTCGCCCTTGCCGCGCGCCACCTGGGCAAGGTCGGCAGCAAACTCGGCATTCCTATAGCGCCCCTCAGCAACATCCATATGGGGTTCCATGACATCGCGCCAACTAGGCAGGCCACGAACGGCCTTGGTTTGCTCGAGTGATTTCCTACGAGGTGCCGGGGCATCCACACCAGCATCAACATTTGTTGTCACTGCTGTCGAGCCGTCGGCGCTGCCATAGCGAACCTCGCGAAGCATTGCGTTGAGTTGCGCCGTGGTATCCTGATCGATCTGCTCAGCCAAGCGACTCATGGTATCGAGCGCACGCCATGCATCGCTGTCGGAAATGCCACCCATACCGCGATGCGCGACCTTGTTTCGAACGCCCTTGAGCTCCATGACGTAGTTTTTGCAATCCTGAGGCAACCTAAGGCGAAACACATCGCGCCAGTTGATGTCAATGAGCAGCAAGCACAGGGCAATATCGAGCGAGTCGGCAAGAGTGGCATAGTCACCCGATACAGGCAGGTTGCGCTTTTGGTCGTCGTAGAGCTTGTTGAGCACACCGACTTGCCAAAAATCATTGCCGTATGCCTGGGTAAGCTCGCGCATCACATAAGGATCAAGGGCCTCGAGCAAAAGGTCAAAGCCCTTATTGAGAAGATCGCAGTTATTGCTGTTGTTCTCCATGGTTTATCTCCTTAGGGCCTAATCGAAGAGTGAGTCTTGCGCAGGTCGCTCGATGGCAAGCTGCGCCGCCTTCGACTGTATCTCGGGCCATGCCGTTACGAGCGAGTTGTACGCGAAGGCCTCCTGCTGCCAGTTGCGCTTGTCCGCAATGGTAAAGAGGCGATACGCAAGCGCCTTGGCACCATCCGCACGACCACCAAGTGTCTGGCTAACGATCTTGGCGCAAGCCGTAACACCGCCATCCTCGAGCGCACGCGTAAGCTGCTGGGTCGTAAGCCAAGTAGGAGCCTTAAAGTCAACGTGCTCCGATACCTCACCGCGGTCGAGTAAGTGCACGCTGCCCTTAACGGAAGCAAGAAGCCCCTGTGCCGCTAAACCTTCGATAGAGACGTTCTTGGCACGGGCGAGCACGTCGGCTTCACCAAATTTAATGGTGTCAAAAGCTTTCTGTGTATAGAGATCGACACAGAAACGACTCTCGCGATCGAGTTCGCCATCCTGGTCACTAAAGTACGTATCAACCTCTTGATTGATAAGCTGCAACGCCGCACGCACCGTCATGGGGCTACCGTCTGCCTCGAGCACCTGGCTGTAGCGCGAATACACACCAATACCAGGTCCAATAGCCGACTGTGCAAGGTCAACAGGCGCGATATTCGAAGAACGAAGCTTGTCGAGCGCGGGCGCCAGCTCACGCTTGAGCGCCATCACGAAGTCGCGACGAGTGCCCATAGGAGCATTCTCGGGGCGCTTGCGACAGACAAGAACGATGGAGGATGCGAGCGCGTTTGAACCAGATGCAATCGAACGGTTGGCCATCTCGGTGCGCATGGGCCATGTACCAGTTATCGAGAAGCCAGCGCGAATAATGGCGGAAAGCATCGTCTCCCAGCCAGTCGATGCCGTTGATTCAACATCATTCTTAGTCTCGGTCTCACTCTGTTTGAACGCGTAGTAAATTGTGACGGGCACGTCTTCGCGAGCGTACTTGTTCACCTGTTTGAAGGTGCTGAACATACCCTCCTCGAAGAACTCGCGCGCACCGTCCTTGCCGCGATCCTCGCGGTAGGGCGTGGCCACGAGTTCCTCGTGCTTGGGCACGAGCATGGTACTGAAGAGCTTGGGGTAAGTGCGCCTAAGCGATTGGCGCAGCCACACGTAGAAAAAGTCCGAGAGGTCCGCGTAGGCAATGTTGTCGTAGTAGGGAGGATCCGTCGACACGAGGATGCCACGCATGCCGTTGTCGCTTTGGGCGTCAAATTGTCGAGCGTGACCGTCAAAATGCGCAGCTGGGAACTCTTTAATCGCTTTTATAATCCACCCGATCATGCTATTAAACGATCCAGCTGAATCGCTTAGAATATTTGCCTCGGCATAATCCCAAGTCATAGGGATCGCTTGACGGCCAAATACGTTTCTGATCAGCTCGCGCGATGAGTGCCACGAGCAGATGGATGAGTGGTAGTCCGTCAGCTTGTCGACGACGAACGCCAGGTACACGCCGATGGCCTCGCCGTAGGCGCGAGCGCCGGTGCCGCCGTCCGCCAGGCCCACGCTGTCGTCGGCAAGACCGGCAGCGACGGCGTCCGCCTCCGCCTTTTTCTGCGCCTCACCGACGAGCGCCGAGAACGTCGTCAGCGCCGTCAGTTGTCGGTTGGTAAAGAGCTGAGAAAAAGTTGCGAGACCATAGTTGGGAGTCTTGAAGTCCCTGGGATTAGATGCGATATCCGCATCGGGATATTCGTCTGGCTTTGGGATGTCCGCTACGGATGCCTGTTCATCGTTTGGCGCGCAATAAACCCTCCCACGCTTACCCTCGGCAACAATCGCCATAAGTTTTTCGCCCATGCGGTGCGCGCGGCCTTCCGCCCTGACGTATTTAAAAACTATAGGTGTCCCGCAGTGCACGCAGGTCGCGCCACGACGGTTCACCGTACCGTCCTGCATCGCCTTACCAGGCGCGACCTCAAATCGCACCTCGCCGCCCTCGCAGACGAGCTCGACGTGCCACTCCTTGCCCTTCTTCTTGGAAAGGTCGAACGAGCGCATGAGAATCGTCTCGTGCCCGCAGGCGGGGTTGGGGCACTTGACGGTGCGCGCCCACAGCCACGCGATGACGGTAGCCTCGCCGCCACCCTGCTCAGCCGGCACCTTAACTTTGGGATACAGATGTCCGATGCGCCGGGCGGCCTCTTCCTTCATCCAAGTGCCGTAGTATTTGACGTCGGCTGCCAGGCCGTTATTTCCTGTCCACGAATCGATGTTCGCGCGCGAGCGCGATTCCGGGTTCACGGCCGTCTTCCCCGCGAACAACGGCGGAATCTCAATCATTGCCTTATTGATGGTAACGGCCACCGGGTTGAGGTCCTGCGCATAGGCCTTAAGACCCAGACGCTGGGCTTCCAGCGGAATGGCGCCTCCGCCTGCAAAGGGATCCAACAGGGGCGGCAAGTCGTCGCCCATCGACTTTTTAATCTCAGCCTTGGCGGCATTAAGCACACGATCGTTATTGGAGTTTTCCCACACCACGAGCTCGCGCAGGATGCCAAACAGGCGCTCGCGCTCGGCAGCCTGCTCCTCCACGGTGGGGAACTCCTCGGGATGTGCCGACGGGTCGTCCACTAGCGACGACCAGATAACTGCGCGCGCCGCGGCCAGCGGGCGACGGGCCCACCACAGATGCAGCGTCGAGGGATGCCCATGGCGGATGGACTTCTCGCGTGCAGACGCCGCATTGATATCGTCAAGCGGCAGAGCCACCTCGATGAGCTTCTTCTTTACTACCATGTCTGCTCCCTCTCTAGTATCACGTCGCCCGCTTCCTTGAGACGCGCGATGTCGTAGTTCGTGCTTGCCGCGGCATAATCCGGCGGACTTGTAAATGGATGTGCGATGTAAGAAGTTCGGGTCGTGTTTCCATCGACTTCGACCAGTGCGAGCACAAAGGCATCTGGCCTGTTGAGCGCACACATCACTTCGTTGTGCGAGACAGTGACCGTAGTGGCGCCCGCGGTGCGACCCTTGACCTCGATCATTCGCAGCGCCGGCCCCTTGGCATGAAGCTCATCGGGCACCACGGATTCGATGTCGTAGCCGCAGTTATCCGCGCTTCGATCCCGCGGCGTAAATCCCAGCTCCCGCTCGATAGCCATGACGGCACGCATGCCGGCAAGCTCTACCTCGCGCCTGCCTGCCGCACTGGATTCGGTGGTGGCATGCGAGTCGTGGGGTAGCATGCCAACTGGAATCACAAGCGCGCCGCCCAGCACCCTCGGAGTCGCGGGAGTGATGGTCTTTTCGCGCTGCAGCTCCGCCAAGCGCATTTGTCTACGGTCGCGCAGATCGTCGGCGCGACGACGAGCATTCAGAGAGCTCAGGCGTGTCTTCTTGCCTTGCTTTTCTTTCTCCTCCAGCTCCCACGCGCGACCATCCCAATAATTGGCCTCGTCGGTAAGACGCGCGTCAACGGCTCGCTCGATCTTCTCGATCTGCGGAATACGGCGATTGCGCACCTCTTTGAGGCTCACAGGGAGGATCTCGCGAATGGCGAAATCCATGGCAAGCGCATCAATGTCGCCGGTAAGCCACTCCTGCTCAGAAGCGATAGTGTGCGCGGCAGATGCCTCGGACGGACGAGGACCGCGATAGTCCAAATAGGGCGCATAGCCCGCATCACGAGCTTCGCCCGCAGCGTCAACCTCAACGAACCTAAACTCTTTGGATACCGTACGTTTGGTGCCGTCGGCCAGCGTCGTGCCGTCCTGAACGGAGTTTTCGATATAGAGCAAGAGTCTCGGCTTGTCTCCAAAATCTCTATCGTCCACGAGCACACAGCCCCGCTTAAGCGCCGAACCCATTTGGCCAATCAGCACCTTCACCGTTGCATCCAAAAGCGGTTCACCGGGGCATACCAACTCCGCGGGAACGAGTCCAGGGCCCTCTTTAGATTCTTTGTCAAAGCAAATACGCTCATAGGAGGCAAGCACGTGGCCGCATTCGCCGCCCATGCTCATCGAGCGAACCGAGAACGGCACCTCGAGCACCTCGAACCTGCCAGGCTCCCGCGGCACCACGCGTCCCCCCAGGCGCTTCATTGCCGCCATGAAAAACGCCTGGATAAAGTGCGGCTCGAGCTTGCGCGCCTCCATGCGTTCCATGTCCTCGCGAATAGCGCTTACGCCTCGAGCGTCCATGACGTCATCGGTAAGCGCATACTCCTTGAGGAGCCGTTTAATGGAGCTCGTGTCGAGAGAAGCATCGACCACCTGGTTGAGCCGCGCCCGTACCTCGGGGTCATCGCCATAGCGAATCGCATCGAGGAGCAAGTCACGGAGCGTCTTGCCTTCAAAGGTAACTCTGCCCAAGATGTCGAAAACCTTGCCGCCCAGCGCGGCACGTTCCACCTCGAGCTTGCTGAACAGACGTTGGAATACTTCTCCCTCGCGCGTCTGCGTGGAGACAAGGTTCCACAGATGACATACTTCGGTTTGACCGATGCGGTGAATACGACCGAAGCGCTGCTCGAGTCGATTGGGATTCCACGGCAGGTCGTAGTTGATCATAAGGTGTGCACGCTGCAGGTTAATGCCCTCGCCGGCGGCATCCGTAGCGACAAGGATGCGCGAGTTCGCATCCTGCTTAAACATTTCCTCGGCACGATGGCGCTCGTCGCGCGTCATACCGCCCTTAATGGTGAGCACAGCAGTACGGTCACCCAGGAGGGAGCCAATCTTCTCTGCGAGATAGTTCAGCGTGTCCTTGTGCTCGGTAAAGATGATGAGTTTCTCACGTCGACCGTCCATGCCAAACATATTGGAATCGTCTTGCAGCAGTCGCGAAAGCTCCTCCCACTTACGGTCCTCGCCACTAATGCGAACATCGTTTGCCTTGCGCTCAAGCGTGCGTAAAATCGCGATCTCGGCATCGAGCTCAGCCGCAGTCGCCGCCGCAGAAGCGGTGTCTACGACGTCATCTTCCATTTGTTCGTACTCTTCGGAGTCGTAATCGTCCTCGTCAAAATCTCTGGCATCGATGCCCCATTTATCTGTATAGGCGACCTTGCCGCTCGCAACGCTTTTTGCCTCGGCGAGCTTGGACTCAAGCCGTATGCGACGACGCCGAAGCGACTGGTAGATGGCCTCGGGACTCGACGCAAGACGACGCTGCAAGATAGTCAAAGCAAAGCCGACGCTGTTCTTATGCTTGCCACCCAAGCGCTCTGCACGGTTAAACTCCTCGGTGACGTAATGAGTCACCGAGTCATAGAGCTCCTGCTCGGCAGGAGATAGGTCGTACTCGACTGTGTAGGCGCAGCGTTCGGGGAATAGTGGACGTCCATCGAACTTGAGCAGCTCCTCTTTCACGAGGCGACGCATGACATCGGAAACATCGCAGTCAAGCGAAGCGGCGGGCGGAAGGCCCTGAGCCTGGCCGGCAGTGGAGCGCGCCGCAGGATTCTTAACGCGGTTGCCTCCCGCAAACCGGTCCTTGTCCACGAGCGCCATAAAGTAGCGAAAGTCAGCCGGCTTACCGTTATGAGGCGTAGCCGTCAGAAGCAACAAGTTTTCGGTTGTGTCACCCAAGAGCTGACCGAGCTTATAGCGTTTGGTCGGTTTAAACTCGCCGCCAAAGTTTGTCGCGCTCATCTTGTGGGCCTCGTCGCACACCACAAGATCCCACGAAGTTGCCCTTAACTTCTTTTGGATCTCGTCGTTGCGAGCCAGCTTATCTAGGCGGCCGATACAAAAATCGACCTCATCGAAGGGATTCCCGGTAGCAGAAGACTCCAGCACATCGTTTGTAAGCAAGCGGAATTTGAGCCCAAACTTTTGCCATAGCTCGTCTTGCCACTGTTCCACAAGATTACCGGGAGCCACGATAAGGCAACGCCTAAGATCGCCGCGAGCAATCATTTCTTTTATTAGGAGACCCGTCATGATGGTCTTGCCTGCACCGGGGTCGTCCGCCAGCACATAACGCAGCGGCAAGCGCGGCAGCATTTCCTTGTAGACGGCCGAAATCTGGTGCGGCAGCGGCTCGATAGACGACGTACGAATAGCCAGATAGGGATCGAACAGATGAGCCAAACCTATGCGATATGCCTCGGACACAAGTCGCAGGTCATCGGGGTCGGCATCGAACGCCCAGGCGCTGGACTTTTCGATGATGTATTTATCCTCGTCTGTATCGAAGAGAGGTCGGTCACCCAGTGCGCCCTGGTCCGTCTTGTAGATTACGTTTAAGACGGAATCGCCATGCCATTCGACAGCCTTAATGGTCACGGGCGAATCCCCCGCGATACCGCGAACGCGCGTACCGGGCGTTATCTCTGCTAGTTTTGCCATCACGCGCCCCGCTTTACGAGAAGCGAAAATGCGTGTCGCAAAATAACGCTAGGATTGTCTATCGAAGGAAGACACTCGCTGGCGAGCACCCACCCCCGAAGAGTTTTCGTCTGAATGGACACGAAAAATCTCCTGGGTTTTATTGATACCGGGGTGAACGATAAATCACCCTTGTTACAGCTTTATCTATTGTCTTTCAATCAGCTTGCCGTGTCATGGGGTTTTCTGCAAAAGGAATCGTTTTTACCTCGCGCGGTTTGTTGCTCAACAATGCTGCGAATAGCGTGAATGCCTTATGATTTGCCTCCATGCCGTTCGCGCATGTAAGCACGCTTGCCCGCATAAAGTAACGCCCATAAAAACAAGATGAGCCCCGATGACTTGCATCAGAGATCATTCCCGGGGCCATTGACTTATTGCTTATCCACATACGGCAGATTTGTCACATGAGCGTTCGCAGGAAAGCCCTTAAGGTCGATGTGCCTCGACCGTCAATCGGCCTCGTGCTACCGCTAATCCATCCCGTCCCAGCAGGTCACGCAACGGTGAGATAATGCCCGCGACTATTAACGTAAGCAAGGAGCACGCTATGGCAGACAACGAGATCAAATCCTCGACGGACGGCGATCGAGAGGAACTCGTGGCAAAACAGCTCGCATCCACCAAAATCCACCTCTCGCTCACTCAGGAGCGGGCGGACGTCTCCGGCGCCATCAAGCTCCCGCTCGAACGAGTCCCCCAGCTCGGCATAGCGCTCGCCTCACTTCCCTCGACATTCCGCACCGTCACCAATACGGTGAGTGTGCCTATGCTGCTCCGGCCAACCGACAAGTTTGGCAATCCGCTTGACCCATCGATACTCCAATCGTTCAAGGACGGCAGCGGCCTCATGGGGTCCTACCGCGATGCGGCCAAGGGTTTCGGGCAGGCGCGCCTCCACGTAGTCGAGGGCGACATCGCCACAAGCGTCACGCAGGTGCCTTACGATCCAACGTCGTTGTTCATGGCAGCCGCAATCGCGCAGATAAACCAAAAGCTCGACTCCATCCAGGAGTCCGTTGACGAAATGTTCGAGTATATGCGCCAGCGTGACAAGGCCAACATGCGCGGCGATCTCAAGACGCTCGCAGATATCCTCAACGGTTACAGCTTCAACTGCGGCGACGCCACCTACATGGCCAACGCCCATATGAAGGTGCTCGACATCGAGCACGCGTCCACGCGTGACATGGAACTCTTCCGCTCGCAGGCGCAGGCGGACCTGAAAAAGAAAGGGTTCATCGAGGTGCGAGACGACGTGAAAAGGCGCCTCGACAAGGTTCTCGACTATCTCAAGGACTACCAGCTCGCCACCTATATCCACGCGTTCTCGCTGTTCCTCGAGCCCATGCTCACCCAGAACTTCAAACCTGCAAAGCTCGCAGACGCTGCCGCAAAAATCGAAGCGGACTCGCTTGCGTACCGCGAGCTCTACACCGAGTGTTACGACGTACTCGAGGCGAGCGCTGCCGACACTATCGACGTGGCACTTCTGGGCGGCATCGCCTCCGCGGGCAAGATGCTCGGTCGCGCCATCGCGGCGACGCCCATCGGCGAGTTCACGCCCATAGACGAGGCGCTTGAGGGTGCAGGAGAGGACATCGGCAGGTTCAACGACGAGCAATCCGAGAAACTCATCGAGAAGCTCCACCAGGCAAAGACGCCCGACGTCGCGCCGTTCAGGCAGAGCATAATGGAGATCGACACCCTCTACAACCGCCCCACGCAAATCGCTGTGGATGCCGAGAACGTCTACATCCTGCCTGCCAAGCAGCAGGAAGAGTAGCGATACACGACAGGCACGCGCCACGCAGACAGCTAGCGCCCCCTACCTCCCCTCCGCCTTCAGCTTCAGCAGCAGGTCGCCCAGCTCGGGGCACTTGCTGGAAAGGCGCGTCTCGGCTCGCTCGCCCATCCCCCACCGCTGGCGGACTTCCTGGGCGCGCGGGCTCACGTGGTAGTCCCCGTCCATCACCTGCTTGAGCAGCTTGGCGGTCACGCGCGCATCGGCAAGGGCGCTGTGGGCGTGACCCGTCGACTCGTCGAACTCGATGCCGAACCACGTTGCCGCGTCGCCCAACGAAACGCGCCCATGGCTGCCCACATCCATGATCGAAGTATAAAACGCCTGCAGGTCGGCCCAGTCCGTAGGAAATGCGGAAAGATCGATGCGCTTTGCCTGGCACTCGGTTAAAAGCTGTCGACGGTCCGTCCCGCTCCAGCAAACCACCTGGGCGGAGTAGCGACCGATCCAATCGCTGAGCCTTTTGATCACCACATAGAGCGGATCGGCCATCGCGGTGTCCACGGCCGATATCCCTGTGAGCTCGCGAACGGGATACGCAACGCCTTCGGTAAATTCCGTCTGCACAAACTGCGAGAACTCGCCCATAACGTTGCCGTGGTAATCGAGCTTAACGGCGCCGACCTCGATAATCTCGTTGCGCAGTCCACGGCGCTGGCGCTGCTTTGGCACCGGCGCAAACTCAAAGTCCAGCACGATCTGTCGCGCAAAGTTCGTCGTATCGATAGCCGAGATACCCGGCGTCTTTTCAGCTGACACGGTTAGGGCCTTTCTCCGTTGCCTGCCGCTTGCTACATAGGCGGCTACATTGCCGTAAGGATAGGCGCCCGCGCGGACATGAAATCGCCCAGCACGGCCACCCGGCCCCTTGCGTAAAGCCGCGCTTTGAGATGGCCACGTCGCCGTTATGAGCGAACATATATTCGTATTTATGACTGCAGTTTGATAGACTGGTTATTGTTGACGGCAGTCCCATGTGCCGGGCAGCGCCCTCCATGCGATGGGAGGTGATGCCCATGACCGATCTGATTGATTTCGTGAAGCTCCTGACCTCTTTGGTCTCGCTCCTCACGGCGCTTATCGGACTTACCGAGGCACTTAAGCAGTGTTCGAAGCACAAAAAGAGGGGTCGACGCCGTTAAGGCATTGACCCCTTGATCAAAGCAACGGCGCTGCCCAGCTATCACCCTTGGGCTGCCGTCGACTTTATTCTACCCACGGTTGCCAGGTTTAACAAATGAATTTTCAGTAATGGAGCCTCGGAGCCCGCTCCTGCGTTCGCTCAACTCGTCGCTCTACTCCAGCCACCACTCAACATCCACGGAGCACTCAACCGAAAATGCTAAAGACCACGCGATCGGGCAAAGCCCCGTCCCCAACAACACAGGACGGACCCTCAGCTTCCTTTACGTTATAGCTAGCTATATTATGTCTTCCTATAATATAGCTAGCTATAACGTAATTCGACAATCGCGCACGCAGAAGGGGCGGCACGCCACCGCACGTGAACCGTTCCGGAAGCTCCTGACCGCTCTGGTCTCGCTCCTCACGGCGCTCATCGGACTTTCCGAGGCACTCAAGCAGTGCTCGAAGCATAAAAAGAGGGGTCGACGCGGTTAAGGCATCGACCCCCTAATCTAAGCAACGGCGCTGCCCAGCTCTTCACCACTTGGGCTGCCGTCAGCCTTATTTTACCCACGGGGCAAACCCTTTGAAGTGCGGCTTGGCGCCGCATGACGTCGGCGGACGAGGCGATGCGTCCGCCGACGAATAGCACCGAATTGGTTACTTCTTGCTCTCGGGCAAGACCAGATCCACGGCAGCATCCTTGGCGGCATCGATGTGCTGAGCCACGACCGGCGTCTGCGGAAGGATCAGGTTGAGCACGATGGCCATGATGGCGGTGGGGGTTACGGCATTGGAGCCGATGACGGTGGACACCCAGGTGGGCATACCCTCGCCGGCAAGGCAACCGCTGGCCATCCAGATACCCAGGCCAAAGACGACGGAGGTGCCGACGATGGTGGTGGTGCGCTGCGTAAGGCCCTCGCGGGTGAACATGCGCACGCCGTTCATGGTGATGGTGCCAAAGACGCCGACGGTCGCGCCGCCGATGACGGGCTGCGGGATAGCGGAAAGGACGGCAGAGAGCTGCGGGAACAGGCCGGCGATGGCAAAGACGGACGCGATGATCACAAAGACCCACTTGTTGACGACCTTGTTGGAGCAGATGATGCCCACGTTCTGGCCAAGGGCGCTGGTGGGAAGACCGCCCAGCAGGCCGCCGCCGATGCGGCGGAAGGGAGCGAAGGCCTGAAGGGCCGTGTCGATTGCCGAAAGAATGAGCGCCACCTGAATGATGTCGGTGCTCTTTCTCATTCTCAATAATAATTTTTTGTTATCTGACTATTTTTCAGCTGAGACAACGCATTTCCGCAGGTCAGGAAAGTGTCTGGTCAAAATAACATCTAACTTTTCTTTTGGTCGACCGCTTACCGCCAAAATCCTACCGTTCGTCTGTATTACGCAATGTACCTGCGAATATACGAGTCAATAGACACCGTGTTACCATGAGAAAAAATTGTTATGAAACTTCCGATTTCATCCAAAGGAGTTGCCCGTGAACGAGACTGTACGTCGCTTTTTGCCGATGGTCGATTTCCTGGAGCAGATACTCGGCAAAAACAGCGAAATCGTGCTGCACGATTTCTCGGATCCCGACCACGCCATCGTCGATATCCGCAACGGCATCGTGAGCGGCCGCAAGGTCGGCGGTCCCGCCACCGATCTGGCACTCAAGATCATGCACGATCCCAAATATCGCGACCTGCCATTTATTACGGGCTACGAGGGGCGCGGTGCCGGTGGCAAGACGTTGGAATCCGCAACGTACTTTATTCGCGAGGATAACGAGATCGTCGGCATGCTCTGCGTCAACACCGATCTTTCCACGGTACGCTCCATCAACGCCATGGCTCAGCAGCTCATGGCCTGCTTCGACGCTGTGCCAAGGCAGGCGGAGCCCGCGTCTATCGAGGTCGAAATTCTTTCGGAGTCTACACAGGAGCTCATCGACCACAGCATTTCCGAATTGCTCGAAAGCCGCGGCCAGGATGTCGCCTCGCTTGGGCAGGCCGATCGCGTGGACGTTATTCGCCACCTTAACGGCAACGGCGTATTTATGCTCAAGGGCGCTGTTGCCTGCGCTGCCACCTCGCTGGGCATCTCGGAGCCCAGCGTCTACCGCTACCTGCAAAAAGTTCGCAAGGAGGGCTAACGAGCAAAATGGAGCGCGGGCAGTCTTTTTGGGACGGGGCTATTTTAGCTACCCTCCCTCTGCCCACGATTTCGATGAGCCGCAAGTAAAATCAATCCTGCATATAGGGGTAGCTAAAATGGCCCCGTCCCAAAAAGACTGCCCTTGGTGGCTCCGCAAGCGATCCGTCACGTGACAAAAGAACCCTGCAGCTCACACGCGCTGCAGGGTCTTTTTGCATGTCATGTTTAGTTGTTGCCAACGCCTTAGAGAGCGGCGACGACCTCGATCTCGACCAGACCGCCAGCCGGAAGAGCGGCAACCTGGAAAGCGCTGCGCGCGGGGAACGGGGCCTCAAACTTGGAGGCATAAATCTCGTTCACGGCGGCAAAGTCGGCGATGTCAGCCAGGTAGACCGTGGTCTTGACGACATCGGCAAACGTAGCGCCGGCAGCGGTCAGCAGGGCTTCGACGTTGGCGAGGGACTGCTTGGCCTGGGCCTCGATGCCCTCGGGCGTCTTGCCGGTCGCGGGATCGATGCCCAGCTGGCCGGACAGGAACACCATGTTGCCGGACTGGATACCGGGAGAATACGGGCCGATGGCTGCGGGCGCGTTATCGGAAGACACGACGGTCTTGCTCATGTTTTTCTCCTTACGATCAAATAGAGAGCGTGAGCGCGGCGTTCGCACCGGGAGGCACAGTTCGGTCTGAACACCGCGCTTGATTGGGATAGTAGGGGATGATTACGCCCGCTGCAAGATAATTATCAGAATGCGAGAATATTTTATCGCCCAACGGTTTCCCCGAACCGCTGAACGGTTCTCCACGGGGTCAGCCAGCCCAGGCTACTGAAGACTTTGTCCTGCTTAGGCTGCGGGCATCGCCCATCGCGACGGCGCCACTATACTTTTGTGTATCTGAGCATTTTGAAAGGCAGGATATGACCGCAACCGCCAGCCGAACCACCAACCGCAGGCCCGAGCTCTTGGCTCCCGCCGGAGGCCCGGAGCCCTTTGCCGCCGCGCTCGCCGCCGGGGCAGACGCCATCTACTGCGGCATGGGCAGCTTCAACGCCCGCCGCAAGGCCACCAACTTTACCGATGAGGCCTTTGAGCAGGCCTGCCGCGCCGCGCACCTGGCCGGCTCGCGCGTCTACGTCACGGTCAACATCGTCATCAAGCAGTCCGAGATGAGCGATGCACTGCAGCTCATCCACCGCTGCTCCACGCTGGGCGCCGACGCTTTTATTATCCAGGACTGGGGCCTGTTCTTTGAGGTCAAGCGCACCATGCCCGGCATCGAGACCCATATCTCGACCCAGGCGAACATCCACGATGACCGCGGAACCATCTGGTGCCGCGAGCAGGGCGCCGACCGCGTGACCCTCTCGCGCGAGCTTTCCATCGACGAGATCGCCGCCATCCACGACGCCGCGCCCGACGTTGACCTGGAGGTCTTTAGCCACGGCGCCATCTGCTTTTGCTACTCGGGCCTGTGCCTGCTGTCGAGCTTTGCCATGGCGGGCCGCTCGGCCAACCGCGGCATGTGCGCTCAGCCCTGCCGTCTGCCCTACGAGCTGATCGACGAGAACGGCCGCACGCTCTCCCCTGCCGGTCGCGAGCGCGCGCTATGCCCGCGCGACACCAACACTTCACAGCTTGTTCGCCGCCTGTATGACGCCGGCGCCGCATCGCTCAAGCTCGAGGGCCGCATGAAGGCGCCCGATTACGTGTACTCCATTGTCGATGTGTATCGTCACCAGATCGATGACATGCTGGCCGGGGCCGTCGTAGATAAGGACGAGGACGCCGCTCGCCAGCGCCAACTCAAGCGCTGCTTTAACCGCGACTTTACGCACGCCTATCAGGACGGCACCTCGGGCGACGAAATGATGAGCTACGAGCGCTCCAACAACCGCGGCCAGATTGTGGGCACGGTGCTGGGCAGCCGTATGGCCAACCGCGACATGCGCGGGCTCAAACCCGACGACCGTCGTCGCCGCGCCGCCATCGCCCGCATTGAGTTGTTTGAGCCTGTAGGCAAGGGCGACCTGTTGGAGCTTCGTCACGACGATGAGTTCGACCAATTCCTGACCACCATCGCTACCGATGATGCCGCCGCCGGCGACATCATCGAGTGCCGCGTGCCCCGTAGTATGCCCGAGGGCTGCCGCGTGCGTGTGATTCGCAGCCAGCGCGCCATTGACGCTGCCGGCGCCGCGCTCAAGCGCGACGTGCTGCGCCGCCGCGCCGTAGACGTGTCCGTCGCGGCGCGCCTAGGCGAGCCGCTTACCGTCACGCTCACCTGCTGCGACGACCCCACGCTCACCGCCACCGCCACCGGCTTTACCGTCGAGGCCGCCAAGACCCGCGCCGTCGAGGCATCCGATCTGGTGGAGCATGTGGGCCGCATGGGTTCCTCTCCCTTTGAGGCCGCGAGCTTTGACGTGGCGCTCGATGAGGGCTGTGGCATGGGTTTCTCCGCTGTGCACAAGGTGCGCGCCGCCGCTTGCAAGGCGCTCGAGGAGGCCATTCTGGCGCCGTATGACGAGCGCGCCCACACGCTCGAGCTGCCGGCGATTGTCACCAGTGATTCCCGCCCCGCGCCCGAGCACTACCGCGATGAGCCGCAGATCTGCGCCACCGTCACCTCGCTCGAGGCCGCCGAGGCAGCGCGCGCGGAGGGAGCCGTGCGCATCTACATGACCACCGACGCGCTCGATGCGGCCGAGCTCTCCCCCGCCGATGCGTTTGAGCAGGGTATTGTCCCCGTGCTCGATGAGGTCTGCCGCGCCGTCGACCACGCGCGCGTCGACCCGTGGGTCGTTGCCGGTGCCACGGTCGCTATTGGCAACATCTCTGAGCTTGCCCTGGCCGCCCAGGTTGGTGCCACGGCCGAGATTCGCTCTTGCCTGCCCGTGCACAACACGCCTTGCATGGAGGCACTCGCCGAGCGCGGAGCCGGGGCGTTTTGGCTCTCGCCCGAGATCACGCTCGACGAGATTATCTCGCTTGGCACCTCCGCGCCCGCAGCCCTGGGCATCACCGTTTTCGGCCGCCCGCGCGTTATGACGAGCGAGCACTGTATCCTGCAGGTGGCCAATGGCTGCATCCACGATTGCGCCCACTGCCGCCTGCGCGCCCGCAAGCTGTCGCTCAAGAATATCGACGGCAAGGTCATGCCGGTGCGTACCGACATCCACGGCCGCTCGCGCCTGTACGACGCCTACCCCATCGACCTCACACCGCAGGTTCCACAGCTGCTCGACGCCGGCGTGCGCCGTCTCATGGTCGACGGGACCCTGCTCGAAGCCGATGAGATTGGTCGCGCCGTCGCACGCGTCCGTCGCGCCGTCGAGGCCGCGCAGGCCGGCCGTAAGCCCGCCGCCCGCCTGCGCGGCGCCACTTCGGGCTGCATGTTTGTGGGAATTAGCTAACCGAAAGGCTTACACGTGAACGAAGAACCCCAAGTCCTCTACTGCGACGCCTGGCTCATGGCCATCGATAAGCCCGCCGGCATGATCGTCCACGGCGACGGCACCGGCGAGCGCACGCTTACCGACTATGCCAGCGACCTTTTGCTGGCGATGGGCGACGGCTTTGCCGCGACCGACATGCAGCCGCTCAACCGCTTGGACCGCGACACCACCGGCGTGGTGTTGTTCTCGCTCGACAAGCAGACGCAGCCCGCCTTTGACCAGATGGTCATCGACCACGCCTTTGAAAAGCACTATCTGGCGCTCGCCGAGGGCAAGATCGACTGGAACGAAAAACTCATCGACAAGCCCATCGCCCGCGACCGCCACGATAGCCGCAAGATGCGTGTCGGCGCCAGCGGCAAGCCGTCGCAGACGCGCGTCAAGGTGCTCAAGCGCCTTAAGAGCCGCCGAGGCCTGCCCACCCGTTCGTATATCGATGTTGAGCTACTCACCGGCCGCAAACACCAGATCCGCGTGCACCTGGCAAGCGAGCGCCATCCCCTGGTTGGCGACGACCTGTACGGAACGCCGCGCCCCTGTGGCCTCATGCTCCACGCCCACAGCGTATCCTTTACCCATCCCGTAACCGGCGAGCACATCTACATCGAAGCCCCCTGCCCCTGGGAGCCCTAAAACCTGCCAAAAAGGGACAGGTTTATTTTGGCAGGTTTTATCTGCGCAAACGTCTAGCCGCCACGATGGCTCAGCCGCGGCCCCAAAACATCTCGATCTGTAACAGTTAGAACCCATTTTCCGGTCTTTCTGTTACAGATCGAGACATTCAAATCCCCCTCAAGGGAAAATCTCGATCTGTAACAATAAATCGGCAAAATCGGTCCCAGATGTTACAGATTGAGACAAAGGGATGGCGCGGTTCGGAAGTATCTCAATCTGTAACATCTAACCCACTTTTAACGGTCCAGTTGTTACAGACTTAGACAAACCGGCGGACAACGAAAGCGGCAACGCCTGTGATGGACGTTGCCGCTTTTCTATTGAGAAAACTACTCGGTTTTCGTTACGAACCACCACAATGGGGACAGGCACCTTTGTGATGGTTTTGGCTTTGTCCCGTCGCTAGACCGTGATGACGTTGTCCATTGCCCGATACTTGGCGGGCACCTCGCCCGCGGTAATAATCGTTGCGTCGCGAAAGTCCGCGAACTTGACGGGCGCCACCATGCCAAATTTACTGGCATCCGAGATTACAAAGCGCTTGGCCGTATGGCGCATCGAGATGCGCTTAACCTGCGCCTCCTCGATATCGGGCGCCGTGAAGCCCTGCTCGGCGGCAATACCGTTAGAACCCCAAAAGCCACAGTTGAAGTTGTAGCGGTCTAAGGTTGCCAAGGCATCGGGGCCAACGAGTGCTTCGGTCTCGGGCTTGAGCTCGCCGCCCAGCACCACGGTACGCATGCCGCGCAAAGCGAGGTGCTGAGCATGGAGCACGGAATCGGTCACATAGGTGACATCTTCAAGGTGTGGAAGATGCTCGATGAGCTTGAGCGTCGTCGAGCCCGAGTCGATGTATACAAAGCTCTCGGGCTCCACCAGCGCCGCGGCGCGGGCGCAGATACGCTCCTTATCGTCGTTATGGAGGTCGCTGCGCTCATTGAGCGTTAGGTCGCGCGTCACGTATGCGCGCTCAAGACTCGTCGCTCCGCCGTGGACCTTGGCGATACGGTGTGCTCGATCGAGCGTCTGCAGGTCGCGCCGAATGGTAGACGCCGTTACGCCCAGGGTATCGGCAAGCTCTTGCACAGTAACCGAGCCAGCCTGCTGGACCATTGACACGATCGCGTTGAGCCTATCCTCCGCAAGCATCGCTTACTCCTCCTCGGGGTACACGACTCCCCAGTCGGCGCGGAGCTTGGTCATAAGCTCCATAACATCAGAAGCATAATCCAGAAGCTCGTGCTTCGAATCATCGCCGGCAACGGCCTTCTCCAGGTCGGCCATCTCGTAGCACAGGGCGTAAGCCTCGGTGCCGGTGTGGACCTCCTCACGGTGCCCGTCCGCAGTCCACACGATGGTCGCGTGATCGGCGCGGGGATACTCGTTGACCTCGATATAGCACTTGTCAAAGCTGATGACCGAGCGCTTGGGCTGCTTGGAGTGAAGTGTAAGGCTCACCACGCCCAGCTGCTGCTCGGCATTACGGCAGACAATGCCGCCCGCAACGTCAACGCCGGTCTCACAGGTGTTGCCGAGCGAAACGACCTCAACAGGCTGGCTTGCCATAAAGAGACGCATGACGGACAGGGCATACACGCCAATATCGAGCATGGCACCGCCAGCAAGGTTGCGGTTGTAGAACCGGTTGGTCAGGTCCCCGTACTCCTTGTAGCTGCCAAAGTTGAGCTGGGCGAGGTTCATGCGGCCAAACTCGCCGGCATCCATGCGGCGACGCAGCTCCCGATACAAGGGCATGTGGAGCACCGTGGTGGCGTCCATAAGGACCACGTTATGCTCGTCGGCAATGGCACGTGCTTCGTCGAGCTCGGCGGAGTTGAGGGTGATGGCCTTTTCGCAAAGCACGTGCTTGCCAGCTGCCAGAGCGGCGCGCAGGTAGGTGATATGCGTGTTATGCGGCGTGGTGATATAAACGGCGTCGATGTCGGGATCGGCGTAGAGGTCCTCAACCGTCTCGTACACCTTCTCGACGCCATACTGCTCGGCAAAAGCCTGAGCCTTGGAGAGCGTACGGTTGGCGACGCCCGCAAGCTTGCGGCCGGCAAGGGCGAGAGACTGGGCCATCTGGTTGGCGATAACGCCGCACCCGATCACAGCCCAACGAAGCTCGGGAGCCGTAAAGATGTCGTTAGGGAACGGCTGATCCTGGACCGAGGCAAACGCCGCCTTAGCGGCTGCTTCGGCGTCGAGCGGAGCCTGTTTGGAATCTGTCATCATATGCCTCCTGAGTCACCGGAAGTTCTTCATTTCCAACAGCCTTATATTCGCACAAATTTGCGCGCATTTGCTTGTAGTTGCGTGTTTATTTGTTTATCGGTTATTATTAAACCATAATTAGCAGATATTTGCGCGTCTATGCGCATTATCGCGCAAGACTCTGTGCGTAAATACGCATGCATCGATCGTTATGATGCATAATAAAGCGAGACACCAAAACCCCTAAAGGAAAGCAGGCTGTCTTACTCTGCCCCCTAGGGGCATCAGACATCAAAAGACCATCCCTAACTGCCGGCACATAGGGACTGTCCCAGGCTGCCGAAACCTGGGGGCGTTTCCCGTACGACGCTTTCGTGGCAAGACTGTCCCCATCAACTAGCCGTTTAAGAACGTCCCCAACGACCAGTCATTTATGTCTGTCCCCAATGAGTATAGCCACTCATTTATGTCTGTCCCCAATGAGTAGCCACTCATTTATGTCTGTCCCCAATGAGTAGGGATAGAAAAAGGCCCGGGTGCCGTGGCATCCGGGCCTTTGCTAGCAACTTAGATGTTGCGGGCAGCTTAGAACTTGTGGCCGCACTTCTTGCAGACGCGCAGCTTGTTCTTGCCGTCCTTCTCGTGACCGACGCGGGTAACCTTACCGCACTCGGGGCAAACGAGATTGACGTTGGAGGCATCGATAGGAGCCTCCTGCGAAACGATGCCGCCCTGCTGGTTGGCAGCGTTGGGCTTGACGGCCTTCTTGACGACCGAAACGCCCTCGACAACGACCTTGTTCTCGGCGGGGAGAGCACGCAGGACAACGCCCTGCTTGCCGCGATCCTTACCAGAGAGAACCTGGACCTTATCGCCCTTCTTGATATACATATATCTCCCCTAACTACAGGGTCTCGGGAGCGAGCGAGACGATCTTCATGTACTTCTTGTCACGAAGCTCGCGAGCGACGGGCCCGAAGATACGGGTGCCGACGGGCGAACCATCGTTGTTGATGACAACGCAGGCGTTATCATCAAAGCGAATGTAGGAGCCATCCTTGCGGCGGATCTCCTTAACGGTGCGAACGACGACGCAACGGACAACGTCCTTCTTCTTGACGTTGGCGCCAGGGGTAGCCTCCTGGACAGCACCGATGAACACATCGCCGATGCCTGCATAACGACGCTTGGAACCGCCAAGCACCTTGATGCAGCGAATCTTGCGAGCGCCGGAGTTGTCGGCGACGTTCAGCATGGTTTGCATCTGAATCATGGTAGATGTTCCTCCGAACTAAGAACCGAAGAGAGGTGCGCAGCCTTTATGCGGCCCGTGGTATGCAAGCCAGGCATACGCACATCTTCGGAAACGTACAAGTCGTAAGAGCGACTGCTTATTTAGCGCGCTCGACGACCTCGATGAGGCGCCAACGCTTCATCTTGGACATAGGACGGGTCTCCATAACGCGGACGGTATCGCCCACGCCAGCCGTGCACTCCTCGTCGTGAGCGTGCAGCTTCTTGGAGCTGGTCATCATCTTGCCGTACTTGGGGTGACGCTTGCGCTCGGTGATGGTGACAACGATGGTCTTGGCACCGGAGACGGAGGTAACGACACCCGTACGGACCTTACGCGAGTTACGCGAATCAGTCATGTTCTCTCCTTAGGTCCTACTCGGCGACAGCGGACTTCTCCGCTGCGATCTCGCGGGCGCGCTGCTCCGTGAGGACGCGAGCGATGTCCTTCTTCACGGTGTTGACGCGAGCGGTGTTGTCCAGCTGGCTGGTGGCCATCTGGAAACGAAGGTTAAAGAGCTCGGCGCGCATTTCCTTCAGCTTCTCAACGAGCTGAGCGTCCGAGAGCTCACGAATCTCTGCGGGCTTCATTAGTTCTCCTCCTCGGCCGTCTCTGTAGCGGCAGGCTTAGCGACGATCTTGGTCTTGATGGGGAGCTTGTGCTGCGCCAGACGCAGAGCCTCGCGAGCGACCTCCTCGGGCACGCCCTTGACCTCGAACATGATGCGGCCGGGCTTGACGACGGCCACCCACTCCTCGGGGTTACCCTTACCAGAACCCATGCGAGTCTCGGCAGGCTTCTTAGTGATGGGCTTATCGGGGAAGATCGTGATGTATACACGACCGCCACGCTTCATGTAGCGGGTCATGGCAATACGAGCGGCCTCGATCTGACGGTTGGTGATCCAATGGGCCTCGAGAGCCTGGATACCAAACTCGCCGAAATGCAGCTCGGTATTACCCTTGGCCTGGCCCTTCATGGAGCCACGCTGCACCTTGCGGTGAAGAATACGCTTAGGGGCAAGCACTACTGACCCCTCCTCTCGGAGTTACGACGACGAGGACGGGAAGAGCCCTCGAGTGCAGGGTTGGGAACAGGCTGGCCCGGGAGCTTCTCGCCCAGGTAGATCCAGACCTTCACGCCGCAGGCACCCATGGTGGTGCTGGCGACAGCCGTGCCGTAGTCGATCTTGGCACGGAGGGTGTGCAGAGGCACGCGACCCTCACGGTACCACTCACGACGGCCCATCTCGGCACCGCCGAGACGACCGGAGCACTGGATACGGATGCCCTTGGCGCCGGCCTTGCGGGCGGACTGGACAGCCTTGCGCATGGCGCGACGGAAGGCAACGCGGCCCTCGAGCTGCTCAGCGATAGACTGAGCAACGAGGTTGGCGTCGAGCTCGGGGCGCTTGATCTCGACAACGTCGACGGAGAGCTGGCCCTTGGAGACGCCAGCGACCTTCTCGAGCTCGGTGCGGAGGGTATCGATCTCGGCACCCTTCTTACCGATGACAACGCCGGGGCGAGCGGTGAAGATGATGACCTTCACCTTGTCGCCAGCGCGCTCGATCTCGACGCGGGAGACAGCTGCGCGGGAGAGACGCTTCTCGAGGTACTTGCGGATCTCGAGATCGTTACCGAGGGTCTTAGCGTAATCCTTCTCTGCGAACCAGCGGGAGCGCCAGTTCTCGGTGATGCCAAGACGGAAGCCGGTGGGGTAGACTTTCTGACCCATACAGCTTTACGCCTCCTTTCGAGGAGCAACGACGACGGTGATGTGGGAAGTACGCTTCAGAATGCGGGAAGCGGAACCCTTGGCGCGGGGACGGATGCGCTTAAGCGTCGGACCCTCGTCAACATAGGCAGCAGCGACAACCAGGTTGTCGGCACGCAGACCGTTGTTGTTCTCGGCGTTCGCAACGGCGGAACGGAGAACCTTCTCGACATCCACGGCGACGGCGCGGTCGCAGAAGTGGAGGATGTCGAAGGCCTGAGCGACAGGCTTGCGGCGGATCAAATCGACCACCAGGCGGGCCTTGCTGGGGGAAACACGCACGTACTTAGCGACGGCGCGAACCTCGGTGGCCTCAGTTTCAATAGACTTAGTTGCCATTTACGGTTAACCCCCTATTTGGCCTTGTGGCCACGGAACGTACGAGTCGGCGCAAACTCGCCGAGCTTGTGACCAACCATGGACTCGGTAACATACACGGGCACATGCTTGCGGCCGTCGTGGACGGCGATGGTGTGACCAACCATCTCGGGGAAGATGGTGGACGCGCGGGACCAGGTCTTCACGACGTCCTTCTTGCCAGCCTCGTTCATCGCGGTGATACGCGAGAGAAGGCGAGTCTCCACGAACGGGCCCTTTTTGAGACTTCTGCTCATAAGTGCTTTCTCCTAAAACTCGGTATCCGAAATTACTTCTTACGGCGACGAATGATGTGCTGGTTCGAGACCTTCTTCTTCTTGCGCGTACGAAGGCCCTTCGTCGGCTTACCCCAGGGGGTAACAGAGGGACGACCAGAGGTGTGGTTCTTGCCCTCGCCACCGCCGTGCGGGTGGTCGACAGGGTTCATAACGGTACCGCGGACGGTCGGGCGCACGTTCATGTGACGCTTACGGCCGGCCTTGCCGATGACGATGTTGGCGTGATCAGCGTTGCCGACCTCACCGACGGTGGCGCGGCAGGTAACGAGGATGCGGCGCATCTCAGAGGAAGGCATACGGACGATGGCGTACTTGCCCTCCTTACCCATCAGCTGGCAGGAGTTACCGGCGGAACGGGCGATAGCGGCGCCCTTGCCCGGCTGGAACTCGACGGCGTGGATGAGCGTACCGACGGGGATGTCGGCGAGGGGCAGAGCGTTGCCCGGCTTGATGTCGGCGTCAGAACCGGACATGACGGTCTGACCGACCTCGAGGCCCTTGGGGGCCAGGATGTAGCGCTTCTCACCGTCAGCATAGTGCAGCAGAGCGATGCGAGCGGAACGGTTCGGATCGTACTCGATCGTGGCAACCTTGGCGGGCACGCCGTCCTTGTTGCGCTTGAAGTCGATCACGCGGTAACGACGCTTCACGCCGCCGCCCTGGTGGCGGGTGGTGATGCGGCCGTTGTTGTTACGACCGGCCTTCTTGGGCAGGGGCTCGAGAAGAGACTTCTCGGGCTTGGTACAGGTGATCTCAGAGAAGTCGGAGATCGTCTGCCAACGCCTACCAGCGGAGGTCGGCTTAAGGTGCTTTACAGCCATTACAATCCCTTTCAATAGGTATCCGTTAGCCATCGCAGACAGGGATTCGAGGTTCTGCCTCGGGTGCGATGACACCGGACGTATACACGGTTCCGGGCGTGTCCATTTTATACGCCCAAAACCTTGAGCTCTCGCCTCCCCTATTTGGGAGGCATGAGCTCACTCAACAGCAGCGAGTCTTAGGCCTGGTTGCCAAAGACCTCGATGGTGTCGCCCTCGGCCAGCGTAACGATGGCCTTCTTCCAAGAACGGGTCTTGCCGGCGACATAGCGCACGCGCTTGGTCTTGGGCTTGACCGTCAGGGTGTTCACGCGAACGACCTTGACGCCGAAGATCTCCTCGACAGCGTCCTTGATCTGATACTTGTTAGCATCCTTGGCGACCTCGAACGTGTACTTGTTCTGCTCCATGCCGGAGAAGGAACGCTCGGACACGATCGGACGGATGATGATCTCGTGGGCGGTCATTTATGCAAGCACCTCCCCGAAGTGAGCGGCGATGTCGGCGGGCATCAGCACAGCGTTGTTGTTGACGAGATCATAGGTGTTGGCCTCGTCGGCAGTGATGATGAACGTCTTGGGAATGTTGCGGAACGACAGGTAGGCGTTGACGTCCTCATCGCGAACGATGATGGTCAGACGCTTGCCCTCAAGGCCAAGAGCCTTGAGCATGGCAACGGCAGCCTTGGTGGAAGGCTTCTCGAAGCCGTAGTCGTCGACGAGCACGAGCTCGCCATCGGCCAGCTTGGCGGACAGCGCAGAGCGCATAGCCAGCTTGACCTCCTTGTTGTTCATACGCTTAGCGTAGGAACGGGGCTTGGGGGCGAAGACAACGCCACCGTGACGCCACTGGGCAGCACGGATGGAACCCTGGCGGGCACGACCGGTGCCCTTCTGACGCCAAGGCTTCTTGCCGCCACCGGAAACCTCAGAGCGGCCCTTAGCGGACTGGGTGCCCTGACGCCAAGAGGCCATCTGGCACTTGACGATGTGGTGCATAACGTGGATGTTCGGCTCGATGCCGTACACCTCAGCGGCGAGCTCGGCCTCGGCGACCTTCTTGCCCTCGCTGTTCTTTACTTCAAACTTTGCCATTTAAGTGTTCTCCTTGGTATGACGCTGGGCTAAATGGGCTGGGCCCTTAGGCCATACGGATGGCGACGAGACCATTCTTGGCACCCGGGACAGCGCCCTTGACCAAGATGAGGTTCTGCTCGGCATCGATGCGGACAACGGAAAGGTTCTTGACGGTAACGCGCTCGTTACCCATGTGGCCGGCCATCTTGACGCCCTTGAGGACGCGCGCAGGATAGGCGCACTGACCGATAGAACCGGGGTGACGCTGGAAGTGAGAACCATGCGTCATAGGACCGCGGCGCTGACCCCAGCGCTTGATGCGACCCTGGAAGCCCTTACCCTTGGAGGTACCGATGACGTCGACCTTCTCGACATCAGCGAAATCAGCGACGGTGACGACCTCGCCGACCTTGTGCTCCTCGCCGTTCTCGACGCGGACCTCACGAAGGAAGCGGACAGGCTCGACGCCGGCCTTGGCGAAGTGACCAGCCATGGGCTTGTTCACGTTCTTGGCCTTGATGTCGCCGAAACCGATCTGGACGGCGTCATAGCCGTCGGTTGCCTGAGTTTTAACCTGCGAGACAGCGCAGGGGCCAGCCTGGATGACCGTGACGGGAACGACGTTGTCGTTCTCGTCCCAAACCTGGGTCATGCCAATCTTGCGGCCGAGAATCATGCTGATCAAGATATGATCCCAACTCTCGCGTGGTCTTGGGACAATGCGTACACCACCGAGCGTACGCCCCTAGAGGACCACTACTTACACGACGTGCTCCCCAGCCTTGTATTGCGTCCGGACTACCTGACAACCCTATTAAGCAGGCATTTTGTCCAGCCAGAATACTCCCCTGGTTTCACACAGCTGTTTAGTATACACGGCTGCGGGCGTATCCATCGAGATTCATATTTCACTCACATTGTTTACGCAGGTAAAGTGCGTGGCACGTTCCCAGTGTGCGGCGGAGGGGGCGGGCCTGAGACATATTAAGGTTGCTGCTCTACAGTCCTGCTCACGACGGAGAGCACATTAAGTGCTCTCCTGTTCGTGCGGAACTCGCGACAACCTTAATATGTCTCAGGCCCGCCCCCTCCGCCGCACACTGGGAACGCCACGTTGATGTCTGCTAAACCTTGCTCGCTCAGGCTAATGACTTTGTTGGGGATCCACAATTTGCTGCAAGGTGAACTTGCATTGGGGCGTATCGTCCTCTTCTCGCGCATCGTCGAAATCGAAGATCATAATGGCGCAGTTGGGGAGTTTTGCTGGGAGCTCGAAGCCCTCTGGAGCTGCAGCCTTGATGAATTGGCGGCTGGCGCTGCCGTGGCTTACTGCTAGAAGGGTTTCGATGCCCTCGGCGCCCATGAGATTGGTGAGGGTGTCTACCATGCGTTCTTGCAGCGCGCGGCTTCCTTCTCCTCCGAAGGGGACCAAATCCTCGCCCGGATCCCAAACGTCGGTAGGCAATGCGTCGTGCGGGCCTTCCTCGAAGGTCCCATAGCCGCGCTCGATGATGCCTTCGCAGGGCTCGACAGCCGCATCCGGACCGAGGATCTCGCATGCGACGAGACTTGCCGTGTCCATAGCTCGGCCTAAAGGCGATGAGACCACTTTGTCGGGGACGACGCCGTGGGCTTTGAGCCATTCGGCTGCCGCTTGGGCCTGTTGACGGCCCAAATCGGTAAGCGGTGAATCACAGCGACCCTGGACGAGCTTTTTGACGTTGAATTCCGTCTGGCCGTGGCGGAGCAGATACAGCCTCTTCATATTCTCCCCTTCTGTATAACGTGCTTTGCCGGCGCAGACCTACTCGTGGGTATGCCCTACGTAGTCATCGTCGATCGTAATCTTGGCAATCGACTTGGGAAATTCCGATTCGACCCTCTGGGCCAACGCGTGCTTGAGCTCATCGGACCCCATGCCCAAATCCGAGGGACGCACGCAGTCAAAGATCACGTTGGTGTGCGTAGGACCCGGCACACAGCGCAGGTCATGAATCGAAAGGCGGCTATCGATCTGTTGGGCCATGGCGTGAATGCGCAAGCGCATGCTCGCCACCTTGGGGTCATCGGTCACGATGGGATCGTAGTGAAGCGTGACAATCATGTCGTCTTCGTCCCTAAATGCCTGTTCAATATTGTCGAGCGTGTCATGACTTTCCAGCGGGCTGGCCTCGGCCGCCATCTCGGCGTGAGCGCTTGCGAACTTCCTGCCCGGGCCGTAGTCGTGAACCATTAGGTCATGAACGCCCAAGACGCCAGGGTAGCTCATGATCTTGCCGCGAATATGTTCGACCAGCTTGGGATCGGGCGCCTGACCCAAAAGCGGGCTCACCGTATCCTGGATGAGCTCAAAACCGCTCCAGCCAATATAGGCGCCAACGGCAAGGCCGACCCAAGCATCAAGATTGATATGCGTCACCTGCGAAACAATTGCGCAAGATAACACGGCGCCTGTGGCAAGGACATCGTTCTTGGAATCCTGCGCGGTCGCATGCAGCGTCTCAGACTCAATACGGTCACCGAGCTTTTGGTTGAGGGCCGCCATCCACAGTTTAACAACCATCGAAAGCGCCAAGACTGCCACCAGGGCAAGCGAGAACTCGACGGGTTCGGGGTGGACGATACGCTCAAACGAGGACTTCACCAGTTCGAGGCCGATGAGCAGCACGAGCGCCGCCACGACCAGACCCGAGAGATACTCGTAGCGGCCATGGCCGTAAGGATGCTCGGGGTCTGCCGGCTTGCCAGCCAGCTTAAAGCCAAGCACGCTCACGATGTTTGAGCTGGCGTCAGACAGGTTGTTCATGGCGTCCGCCACAATCGAAACCGATCCCGACAGCACGCCAATTGCACCCTTCGCAGCGCATAGCGCCACATTGGCGAGAATACACACCACGCCCGCCAACGTGCCCACGCGCGCACGGTCACCCTGCGCACGACGAACGATCCACTCGACCATCTATATCTGCCCCCAACAGTTTTACTCATACACTCGTTTGTCGAATAGCTCAGTAGTGTAGACCCTTTACCCCATCGATACAAAAAAGGCCGCAACCCTTAGGGCTGCGGCCTTACAAATCGCACTATCGAGCAAAAAGCTTAGAGCTTGATGTCGATGTCGACGCCAGCGGGGAGGTCGAGACGCATGAGCGAATCAACGGTGCCCGAGGTGGGGTCGAGGATGTCGATGAGGCGCTTGTGGGTGCGCATCTCGAACTGCTCGCGGGAGTCCTTGTCCTTGTGCGGCGAGCGGATGACCGTGTACAGGTTGCGCTCGGTGGGCAGGGGAACAGGACCGGAAACGCGAGCGCCGGTCTTCTGAGCGGTCTCGACAATGAGCTTCGCGGACTGATCGACGACCTCGTGATCATAGCCCTTGAGGCGAATGCGGATCTTCTGGGTAGCCAACTTAAACCTCCAAAGAGTGCGAGAGATGTTCTCGCGGATTACGTAACAGGGAGCTCGAACTTAGGCGTTCTTGCTCATGACCTCGTCCACGATGGACTTGGGCGCAGGCTCATAAGAGTCGAACTGCATCGTGTAGGATGCACGGCCCTGGGTCTGGGAGCGAAGGTCGGTAGCGTAACCGAACATCTCGCCCAGCGGCACCTTGGCACGGATGAGCTTGGTGTTCTTGCGATCCTCCATGCCCTCGATCTTGCCGCGGCGACCGGAGAGGTTGCCCATAACGTCGCCCATGTACTGCTCGGGGGTCTCGACCTCGACAGCCATGATCGGCTCGAGCAGCTGCGGATCAGACTTCTTGAGGGCGTCCTTGATAGCCATAGAACCGGCGATCTTGAAGGCGGCCTCGGAGGAGTCGACCTCGTGGTAAGAACCGTCGAACAGGGTGACCTTAACGTCGAGGACCGGGAAGCCGGCGATAACACCGGTGTTCAGGGCCTCCTGGATGCCCTTGTCGATGGACGGGATGTACTCCTTGGGCACGACGCCGCCGACGATAGCGTTGACGAACTCGTAGCCGAAGCCCTCCTCCATCTTCTCGAGCTTGATGACGGCGTGGCCGTACTGACCGCGACCGCCGGACTGACGGACGAACTTGCCCTCAGCCCTCTCGACGTCGTGACCAGCGGTCTCGCGGTAGGCAACCTGGGGCTTACCGACGTTAGCGTCAACCTTGAACTCACGGAGCAGACGGTCAACGATGATCTCGAGGTGCAGCTCGCCCATGCCGGCGATGATGGTCTGGCCGGTCTCGTGGTTGGTGGACACCGTGAAGGTCGGGTCCTCCTCGGCGAGCTTGGTCAGAGCCAGGGACATCTTGTCCTGCTCGGCCTTGGTCTTGGGCTCGATGGCAACGTCGATAACGGGCTTAGCGAACTCGATCTTCTCGAGGACGATCTCCTTGCCCTCGGCGCACAGGGTGTCACCGGTGGTGGAGTTCTTGAAGCCGACGCAGGCGACGATGTCACCGGCGCAAGCGTCGTCACGGTCGATACGCTCGGCGGCGTTCATCTCGAGGATGCGGCCGAGGCGCTCGCGCTGACCGTTGGAGGCGTTGACCACGTAGGAGCCGGACTCGGCGCGACCGGAATAAACGCGGACGTAGGTGAGCTTACCGACGAACGGGTCGGTCATGATCTTGAAGACCAGGCCGGAGAAGGGCTCGTCGAAGGAGGGATGACGCACGATCTCCTCGCCGGTTTCCGGATCGGTACCGGTGACGGCCTCAACGTCGAGGGGGCTGGGCAGGTAGTCGACGACAGCGTCGAGCAGCTCCTGAACGCCCTTGTTCTTGTAGGCGGAGCCCACAAAGACGAGGTTGAGCTCGTTGGCCAGAACGCCCTTGCGCAGAGCAGCCTTGAGCTCCTCGACGGTGAAGTCCTCCTCCATGAGGATCTTCTCCATGAGCTCGTCGTCAAAGCTGGCAGCGGCGTCGAGGAGCTCCTCGCGCTTGGTGGCAGCGATGTCGGCGAACTCAGCCGGGATCTCATCCATCGGCTCGGGGTAGGTCATGCCCTTCTCGTCGGCCTTGAAGTCCCATGCAGTCATGGTGACCAGGTCGATGACGCCCCAGAAGTTGTCCTCGGCGCCCATCGGGACCTGAGCGGCCACGGCGTTGGCGTCGAGACGATCCTTCATGGTCTCGATAGCGTTGAAGAAGTCAGCGCCCACGCGGTCATACTTGTTGATGAAGGCGATGCGGGGAACGTTGAAGGTAGAAGCCTGACGCCAAACGGTCTCAGACTGGGGCTGGACGCCGGCAACGGCGTCGAAGACGGCGACAGCGCCATCGAGGACGCGCAGGCAGCGCTCGACCTCGGCGGTGAAGTCAACGTGGCCCGGGGTGTCGATGATCTGGATGCGGTAGTCCTTACCGTCCTTGTTCCAGAAGCACGTGGTAGCAGCGGAGGTAATGGTTACGCCGCGCTCCTGCTCCTGAACCATCCAGTCCATGGTGGCAGCGCCCTCATGGACCTCACCGATCTTGTGGGTCTTACCGGTGTAGTAAAGAATACGCTCGGTCGTGGTGGTCTTACCGGCATCGATGTGGGCCATGATGCCGATGTTACGGGTATCGGAAAGCTTGTGCTTAGCCTTAGCCATGTTAGTTCCTTACCTTAACTTACCAACGATAGTGAGAGAACGCGCGGTTGGCCTCGGCCATCTTGAAGACGTCCTCACGCTTCTTGACGGAAGCGCCCAGGCCGTTGGAAGCGTCGAGAATCTCGTTTGCGAGACGCTCAGCCATGGTCTTCTCCTTGCGAGCGCGGGAGAAGTTGACGATCCAGCGGATGCCCAGAGCGGTGGAACGACGGGAGTTGACCTCCATCGGGACCTGATAGGTAGCGCCACCGACACGCTTGGGCTTAACCTCGAGCGTGGGCTTGACGTTGTCCATAGCCTTCTTGAAGGTAGCGAGAGCGTCGCCACCCTCGGACTTCTCGGCAACGATCTCGAAAGCGGTGTAAACGATGCGCTCAGCGGTAGCCTTCTTGCCGTCAAGAAGGACCTTGTTGATGAGCTGAGTCACCAGGCGGTTGTTGTAAACGGCGTCAGGCTGAACCTCACGACGATTAGCTGCTGCACGACGCGGCATGTGAAATCTCCTTAAGTGTCTACCGTGCGGCGCTTAGGCGGCACACGGCGAAAGTATCAAAACGTTATCTGGCTTATTTGGCCTTGGGGCGCTTGGCACCGTACTTGGAACGGGCCTGCATACGGTTCTGGACCGGAGCAGCATCGTAGGCGCCACGGATGACGTGATAACGGACACCAGGGAGGTCACGAACACGACCGCCGCGGACGAGCACGATGGAGTGCTCCTGCAGGTTGTGGCCCTCACCCGGAATGTAAGCAGTAACTTCGATGCCGTTGACGAGGCGAACACGGGCAACCTTACGAAGAGCCGAGTTCGGCTTCTTGGGGCTCGTGGTGAAGACGCGGGTGCACACGCCGCGCTTCTGGGAGTTGTGCTGCAGAGCAGCGTTCTTGGACTTCTTGGGCGCGGAACGACGGCCCTGGCGAACCAGCTGGTTAATAGTAGGCAAAGCGTACTCCTTCTCGAATGATTCCAGCTTTCTGTAAAGTGCAACGGCTTGAATCGAGGGGTCAGCATCCCCCTACGAAACACGCAGTTCGATAGGATACGTGCCGTTAGCTGTGTCGTCAACAGACCACGCCGCCGGGCGTATCCTAAAATAGCCACATTTCCGCAAAGCCTACACAAAAGGAATCCCCTCCTGTGCGCGAGGGCGGATTCCCGGGACGGGCGGCCCAGGGGTTAAGTTTGCTGCTCTACAGTCCTGGCTCGCACGGAGGCCACATTAAGTGGCCTCCGGCTCGTGCGGAACTCGCGACAAACTTAACCCCTGGGCCGCCCGGACCGGGAATCCTACGTGCTCGTCAGGGCAACGTTCCTCAACAAAAAAGACCCGCTTCCCTGTTGGGAAGCGGGTCTTTGGAAGGGCGGTTAACGTACTGGGAAATTACTCCCCGTCGTTGTCCTTGGCCTCTTCGGCGTCGTCGGTGTCCACGAGCTGGTTGAGCAGCTCGTCGAGGGAAGCCATGTCCTCGTTGATGGCGCCGTTGGCGGGAGCCTTCTTGTCGTCGATCGGGGCGCCCAGGAGCTCCTCGTCGGCATCGGCGTGATGCGTCGGAGCGGAGGTGCCCAGCAGGATGTCGTCCGGACCGTCGGGGCTAAAGACCATCTGCAGCAGCTGCGAGAGGTCTTCCTCGTCGGCAACGTCGTCGTTGTTCTCGAGGATGTAGAGCAGGTCGTGGGCCTCGAGGCCGTCACGGAGCTCCTCGATCGCCTTGGCACCGATGCCATCGATGCGCAGCAGATCCTCCTCGGACTTGCCAACCAGGTCGCCGACCGTCTCGATGCCGACCTCGCTGAACTTGTTGGTCCAGCGCTGCGACACACCCAGGTCGTCGAACAGGTACAGGCGAGCCTTCTCGGCGGAGATGGTGTGGCCGTTGCGGGTGAACGAACCGTCGGCACCGCCAAACTCGTCGTAGCCGGCCCAGTCGAGCTGCTGAGGGAGCCGCTCGTCCAGGTCCTTGAGCTCCACGGGAGCCCACTCGGGCAGCGACTTGGCGTTGGGCGAAGCCGGACCATCGATGTCCACGTAGCCGTCGGCCGTGCGATACGTCAGCTTGGCGTTAGCGTACGGCTTGAGGCCGGTACCAGCCGGGATCTTCTTACCGACGATGACGTTGGACTTAAGGTCGAGCAGGTGGTCGACCTTGCCCTCAATAGCAGCCTCGGTAAGGACGCCGGCGGTACGGATGAACGAAGCGCTCGACAGCCAGGAGTCGATGTTGGACGCAACCTTGAGCGTACCCAAGATGACGGGCTCAGCCACGGGAGCCTGACCGCCCAGACGGGCAACGCGCTCGACCTCGTCGGCGAACTCGTAGCGGTCGACGTACTGACCAAGCAGGTACTTGGAGTCGCCGGGGTTGGTGATCTGAACGCGACGCAGCATCTGACGTGCGAGCACCTCGATGTGCTTGTCGTTCAGGTCGACACCCTGGCTGGTGTAGACGTCCTTGACGCTCTCGACGAAGGTGTGCATCGTCGACTCGATGTCGGTCAGCTTGCGCAGGTTGCGGAAGTTGACGAAGCCCTTGGTGATCTGGTCGCCGGCGCGAACCTCGCAGCCGTCCTCGATCTCGGGCATAAAGCGCACCGAAGCGGGGACGCGACGCTCGTCGAGGACACGGGTGTGATCTTCGGAGTCGGTGAGCGTCAGCACGTACTCGGACTTCTCGGGCTTAATCGAGAGGTGGCCGGAGTACGGAGCCAGCTCGGCCTCGCGACCCAGGATCTTCTCGTTGACGTTGCCGACGATATCGAACATACGGCTGACCGTAGGCAGACCCTGCGTAATATCGTCGACGCCAGCGACGCCGCCGGAGTGAATGGTACGCATCGTAAGCTGCGTACCGGGCTCGCCGATGGACTGGGCGGCAATAATGCCGACTGCGGTACCGATGGCGACCGGACGACGGGTGGAAAGATCCCAGCCGTAGCACTTCTGGCACACGCCGTACTTGGAGCGGCAGGTGAGCAGCGCGCGAAGCTTGACCTTCTTAAGGCCCGCATCGACCATCTTCTGGATGTCGGCGACCTTCTCGATATAGCCGTCCTGCTCAAAGAGCACGGTGCCATCGGGAGCCACGACGTCCTCAATAAAGCAACGGCCGACAAGATCGGTGTTGAGGTCGGTGGTGCCGGGGATGATGAGGTTGTAGGTGACACCCTCGTGCGTACCGCAGTCCTCCTCGCGGACGATGACGTCCTGGGCCACGTCGACCAGACGACGGGTCAGGTAGCCAGAGTCCGAGGTGTGGGATGCGGTATCGACCAGGCCCTTACGGGCGCCGTAGGTCGAAATGAAGTACTCGAGCGGCAGCAGGCCCTCGCGGAAGTTCGCCTTAATGGGAAGGTCGATCGTCTCGCCGGACATATCTGCCATCAGGCCACGCATGCCGCCGAGCTGACGCAGCTGGGTCTTAGAACCACGGGCGCCGGAGTCGGCCATCATGTACAGCGGGTTCTCCTCGTCGAACATGTCGAGCATGAGCGCTGCGACCTTATCGGTACAAGCGGTCCACTCGTTAACGACTTCGATGTGGCGCTCCGTCTCGTTGATGAAGCCCTCCTCGAAGTACTCGTTGATCTGGTCGACGTTGGCCTGGGCGCGGTCGAGCAGCTCCTGCTTCTCGGCAGGGATGAGAGCGTCCCACACCGAGATGGTGAGGCCGGCGCGGGTAGCGTAGTGGAAGCCGGAGTACTTGATAGAGTCGAGGATCGGGCCGACCTTGGCCTCGGGGTAACGATCGCAGCAGTCGGCAACCAGCTTGGCCACATCGCCCTTGACCATCTTGTAGTTCATGAACTCGTAGTCTTCGGGCAGGCACTGGCGGTTGAAGATGATACGGCCGATAGACGTCTCGAAGCGTGCGGTCTTGTTACCGGTGACATCGTAGTCGACGAACTCGTTCTTGCCGTTCTTGACGCGGAAGATACGGGTACCGTCCTCGTTGATGACGTTGGCGTTCTCGGCGGACACGCGGACCTGAATCTTGGCCTGCATGTCGACTTCGGAGCGGCAGTCATAGGCGTGCAGCGCGTCGTCGAAGCTCGAGAACACGTGGTTCTCGCCCGGCAGACCGTCGCGGACCTGGGTCAGGTAGTACACACCAATGATCATGTCCTGCGAGGGGATGTTGACCGGCTTGCCGGATGCCGGCGAGCGCAGGTTGTTCGCAGAGAGCATGAGCACGCGGGCCTCGGCCTGAGCCTGGCTGGACAGCGGCACGTGGACAGACATCTGGTCGCCGTCGAAGTCGGCGTTGAAGGGCGCGCAGACCAGCGGGTGCAGGTGGATAGCCTTGCCCTCGACCAGCACCGGCTCAAAGGCCTGGATGGACAGACGGTGCAGGGTCGGTGCACGGTTAAGCAGCACGACACGACCGTCGATGACCTCTTCGAGGATGTCCCACACAAAGGTGGCACCGCGGTCGATAGCGCGCTTGGCGCCCTTGATGTTCTCGACCTTGCCAAGCTCGACCAGGCGCTTCATGACGAAGGGCTTGAAGAGCTCCAGCGCCATGGTCTTGGGCAGACCGCACTGGTGCAGCAGCAGCTTGGGGTCGGTAACGATTACCGAACGGCCGGAGTAGTCGACACGCTTGCCCAGCAAGTTCTGGCGGAAACGACCCTGCTTGCCCTTGAGGGCCTCGGCGAGCGACTTGAGCGGGCGACCGCCACGGCCAGAGACCGGGCGCCCACGGCGGCCGTTGTCGAACAGGGCGTCCACGGACTCCTGGAGCATGCGCTTCTCGTTGTTCACGATGATCGCAGGGGCGTCCAGGTCGAGCAGGCGCTTGAGTCGGTTGTTACGGTTGATCACGCGACGATACAGGTCGTTGAGGTCGGACGCGGCGAAGCGGCCGCCGTCGAGCTGGACCATCGGGCGCAGATCGGGCGGAATGACCGGGATGACATCCAGAATCATGTTCGCGGGGCTGTTGCCGCCCTTCAGGAAGGCGTCAACGACCTCGAGGCGCTTGACGGCCTTCTCGCGCTTCTGCTTCTGAGAGTCCTCGTCGGCGATGATGGCCTTGAGCTTCTCGGCCTCGGAGGGGAGGTCGATGGCAGCGAGCAGGTCGCGGACGGCCTCGGCACCCATGCCACCCTTGAAGTACATGGAGTAGTAACGGGTCATCTCGCGGAACAGCGGCTCATCGGAGATGAGGTCGCGCTCGGTGAGCTTCATGAAGGCGTTGAAGGCGTCCGTGCGGAGCTGCTTCTCGTCCTTGCACTCTTCCTCGATGTCGACGATGCCAGAGGCGATCTCCTCGGGGGTCAGCGGCTCCTCGTCGGAGAACTCGTCAAAGTTCTCGGGGTTGCCCTGCTCCTTGAGGGACTCGATCTGGCGGGCGCACTCGGCATCGATCTCTTCCAGATCGGCGGCGAGCTCCTCGCGCAGGTCGTCAGCGTCGGCCTCGCGAGCCTCGTAGTCGACCTCGGTGATGATGTAGCTGGCAAAGTACAGAACCTTCTCGAGGTCCTTGGACTTGATGTCGAGCATACGGCTCATCGGGAAGCTCGTGGGGCTCTTGAAGTACCAGATGTGGGACACGGGAGCGGCGAGCTCGATATGGCCCATGCGGTCGCGACGCACCTTGGCCGAGGTGACCTCGACGCCGCAGCGCTCGCAGACGATGCCCTTAAAGCGGATGCCCTTGTACTTGCCGCAGGAGCACTCCCAGTCCTTGGCGGGACCGAAGATCTTCTCGCAGAACAGGCCGTCCTTCTCGGGCTTGAGGGTACGGTAATTGATGGTCTCCGGCTTCTTGACCTCACCGTGCGACCAGGAACGGATCTGGTCGGCGGAGGCAAGGGAGATCTTTACCGAGTCAAATTCAGTAGCTTCGAAATCTGCCACAGTCAACTACTCCTTATCAGTGGTCGTGGCGGCGACAGCCTCGGGCGCCTCGGCGGTCTCGGCATCCTGGGCCTCGACGTCGGCGTCAACGCCGGCGAGCGCAGCCAGGTCATCGAGGGCAGAGGTCTCCTCGGCGGTCACAGGGGCGGAGGCGTCCTCGTCGGCATCGTGCATGGGCTCGATGTCCAGTGCGAGGGAACGGATCTCCTTGACGAGAACCTTGAAGGACTCGGGGATACCCGGAACCGGGACGTTCTCGCCCTTGACGATGGACTCGTAGGTCTTGACGCGGCCCACGGTATCGTCGGACTTGACGGTCAGGATCTCCTGCAGGACGTTGGAAGCACCGTATGCGTACAGTGCCCAAACTTCCATCTCGCCGAAGCGCTGGCCGCCGAACTGGGCCTTGCCGCCCAGCGGCTGCTGGGTAACCAGGCTGTAAGGGCCAGTCGAACGGGCGTGGATCTTGTCGTCGACCATGTGACCGAGCTTGAGGATGTAGGACGTTCCCACGGTAATGGGCTCGCGGAACTCCTCGCCGGTGCGGCCGTCAAACAGGCGGGTCTTTCCGCGCTCGTCAAGCTGGGTGACAAACTCGGGGCGCATGTGATCGCCAAAGGCAGCGGTGGCCTTGTTGAGCATATTCTTGTTGGCACGACGGATGACCTCGGCGATCTCGTCCTCCTTGGCGCCGTCGAAGACGGGCGTCGCGGTAAAGAACGGACCGGGGACGTACTTGTCGGAATCGGCATCCTCGGTATCCCAACCGCAAGCAGCAGCCCAGCCAAGGTGGCACTCGAGCAGCTGGCCGACGTTCATACGCGAAGGAACGCCCAGCGGGTTGAGGATAACGTCGATCGGGGTACCGTCAGCCATGTAGGGCATGTCCTCGACCGGCAGAACGTTACAGATAACACCCTTGTTACCGTGGCGGCCGGCAATCTTATCGCCCTGCTGGATCTTACGGCGCTGGGCGACGTAGACGCGCACCTGCTCGTTGACGCCGGGGGCCAGGTCGTCGCCGTTCTCGCGGCTAAAGCGGACGACGTCGATGACGCGGCCGTAAGCGCCGTGAGGCATCTTAAGGGAAGTGTCGCGAACGTCATGAGCCTTGGCACCGAAGATGGCGCGCAGCAGGCGCTCCTCGGCAGTCAGAGCGCTCTCGCCCTTAGGGGTAACCTTGCCGACCAGGATGTCGCCAGGGCCGACCTCAGCGCCGATGCGGATGATGCCGTCCTCGTCGAGGTTGGCAAGCATGTCCTCGGAGAGGTTCGGGATCTCGCGAGTGATCTCCTCGGGGCCGAGCTTGGTATCGCGGGCGTCGATCTCGTGACGGGTGATGTTGATGGTCGTCAGCAGGTCCTCGGCCACCAGGCGCTCGGACACGACGATACCGTCCTCGTAGTTGAAGCCTTCCCACGGCATGTAGGCCACGGTGAGGTTCTGGCCCAGTGCGAGCTCGCCGTGATCGGTCGAAGGACCGTCGGCCAGAGGCTCACCCTGCTCAACGGTGTCGCCGACGCGCACGAGCGGGCGGTGGTTGATGCAGGTGGACTGGTTGGAGCGCTGGTACTTGGCCAGGTGATACTCGTCCATGCCGCCGGCATGCTTGACGATAATCTTGGAGGCGTCGGCAAAGATGACCTCGCCGGCGTTCTTGGCAAGGGTGACCTCGCCAGAGTCCAGGGCGGCGCGACGCTCCATGCCGGTACCGACATAGGGAGCGGCGGGGTGAACCAGCGGCACGGCCTGACGCTGCATGTTGGCGCCCATGAGCGTACGCTTAGCGTCGTCGTGCTCGAGGAACGGGATCAGCGTGGCTGCGACGGAGAGCATCTGGCGCGGCGAGACGTCCATGTAGTCGACGTCCTCGACAGGCACGTCGGCGGGAGCGCCGAAGGAGCCGTCGAAGTCGCGGGTGCGGGCGATCACGGAATGCGGACGGACGATCTTGCCCTCGGCATCGGTCGTGATGAACTCGTTGGTCTTGGGATCGAGCGGCGTGTTGGCCGGCGCGATAACGTGCTTCTCTTCCTCGTCAGCGGTCATCCAGTCGATCTGGTCGGTGGCAACGCCGTTCTCGACGCGGCGGAACGGGGCCTCGATGAAGCCATACTCGTTGACGCGGGCGTAGAGGGCAAGCGAGCCGATCAGGCCGATGTTGGGGCCTTCGGGGGTCTCGATCGGGCACATGCGGCTGTAGTGCGAGTTGTGAACGTCGCGGACGGCCGTCGGCACGTTGGTGCGGCGGCTGGAGCCCGACTTGTGGCCGGCAAGACCGCCAGGGCCGAGTGCGGACAGACGGCGCTTGTGGGTCAGACCGGTCAGAGGGTTCGCCTGGTCCATGAACTGCGAGAGCTGCGAGGAACCGAAGAACTCCTTGATGGAGGCCACGATCGGGCGGATGTTGATGAGCGACTGCGGGGTAATCTCGTCGATGTCCTGGGAGCTCATGCGCTCACGGACGACGCGCTCCATACGGCTCATGCCGATACGGAACTGGTTGGCGACGAGCTCGCCGACGGTGCGGATACGGCGGTTGCCAAAGTGGTCGATGTCGTCAACCTTGAAGCCCTGCTCGCCGGCAGCGAGGGACAGAAGGTAGCGCAACGTAGCGACGATATCCTCGTCGGTGAGCACCGTGACCTCTTCCTCGGTAGTGAGGTTGAGCTTCTTGTTGACCTTGTAGCGACCGACGCGGGCCAGGTCGTAGCGCTGCGGGTTGAAGAGCAGGCCCTCGAGCAGGCTGCGGGAAGCATCCACGGTGGGAGGCTCGCCCGGGCGCAGGCGACGGTAGATCTCGATAAGAGCATCCTCGCGGGTAAGGGCGGTATCGCGCTCGAGGGTGCGCTTGATCACATCGGAGTTGCCGAGCAGCTCGATGATGTCGTCGTTGGTGACGGCGATGCCAAGGGCGCGCAGGAACATCGTGGCGCTCTGCTTGCGCTTACGGTCGATGGAGACCATGAGCTGGTCGCGCTTATCGACCTCAAACTCAAGCCAGGCACCGCGGGACGGGATGATCTGAGCCTTGTAGATCTGCTTGCCCGAATCCATCTCGGAGCTGAAGTACACGCCCGGGGAACGGACGAGCTGCGAGACGACGATACGCTCGGTACCGTTGATGATGAAGGTGCCCTGATCGGTCATCATGGGGAAGTCGCCCATAAAGACGAGCTGCTCCTTGATCTCGCCGGTCTCCTTGTTAGTGAGACGGACGTCGGTCAGAAGCGGAGCCTGATAGGTCATATCCTTCTCGCGGCACTCCTCGACGGTGTGCGCGGGGTCGCCAAACTGATGCTCGCCGAAGGTAACCTCGAGAACATGGTTCTGGCTCTGGATGGGGCTGGATTCCTTAAACGCCTCACGAAGGCCCTCGTCCTTAAAACGCTCAAAGGATTCCCTTTGAACAGAGATAAGGTTGGGGAGCTCCATGGCCTCCGGGATTTTCCCGAAGCTGACGCGCTTGCGCTCAGTGGCAGTGTATGCGTAGGTCACCAGGTTTTTCCTCCTTCACGGAAATGCTCGGTGGGTTGGCGAGGCATAGCTTCGCCAGTTATCGCAACCTAATAGTTTATCAGGTACCGACCGTTGGGCAAGAAAAGCCTTGACGCGATTGAGTTTTTGGAGTAGCAAATTTTTTCGACAGAAAATGCGCAGGTAGATGTGCGTATATCGAACATATGTTCATATATTTTCTGTGAACAGAGTTGCTGATACGCGTCGCTGAATGGCGGAATGGCGGCGAAGGCTGATCGGGCGGAAACTGTGTCCCGTTTTGAGGCCTCAAACTGGGTCGCAGTTTCCGATTGAGCCCCGTTTGGGAAACTGCATCCCGTCCTGAGCCGATATTCTGGGATGCGCTTTCCGCTAGGGTCCTCAGCCGGAAAGCGCATCCCAGAATTCGACCAAATTGTGGGTCGCACTTTCCGGAGCTAAGCGGCAGTTCGCAAAAAAACGGGTGCAGACCGAAGTCCGCACCCGTAAGCGCTGTTTACTTGCGCATCAAGCCGCCGCGCTCGTCGATGGCATCCCAGAAGGCATCGGCAAAGCGAGGATCGCTTGCGGCCATAAGGGCGTTGGTGGCCATCCAGCCAGAAGGCGTGCCGGTGTCGTAGCCCGACAGAGGATCGATGACGACGGCGTACATGGCCTCGCGGTCGAGCGAACGGGCCATGGCGTCGGTCAGCTGGATCTCGCCGCCCTTGCCGGCCTGCTGGTCGGCAAGCAGCTCCATGACCAGCGGGCTCAGCAGATAGCGTCCGACGATGTAAAGGTTAGAAGGCGCAGCCTCGGGAGCAGGCTTCTCCACCAAGCCGCCGATACGCCACACGGCGCCAGGCTCGGCATCGCCAACGCCCTCAGCGCCCTCGAGGGAGCCCACGCGCTCGCCGGCGATAACGCCATAGCGGCTGACCTCCTCGGGAGCACACGCGGCAACAGCGATAACCGAAGCGCCGCCATGCTCCTTGGAGACGGCAAGCATCTTGTCGCAAATGTCATGGTTGGGCACAACGTAGTCGCCCAGAAGAACCAGGAAGTTCTCCCCCGCCACAGCATCGGCCGCCGAGCGAATGGCATGGCCGAGGCCCTTGGGCTCGTACTGATAACGGAAGTCGACCGGCATACCGCCTGCGTGGGCAACGGCATCGGCATATGCATCTTTGCCGCGCTCGCGCAGCAGGTTCTCGAGCGAACGATCGGGCTGGAAGTAGTTCAACAGCTCGGGCTTGCCAGGAGAGGTGACGATGATAGCATCATCGACCTCCTCGGGAGCGAGCGCCTCCTCAACGACGTACTGGATAACCGGCTTGTCGAGAACCGGCAGCATCTCTTTGGGCGTGCACTTAGTGCCAGGCAGAAAACGCGTGCCTAGACCGGCGGCGGGGATGATTGCCTTCATATTATTCAAGGATCCTTTCGCAGGCGCAAAGCGCCCCAAGCGTGCGGCACGGCGGCCGCAGACCAAATTGCGATACCGAAGTATCTTACCGCCGGAGACATACGTCGCCGTAAGGCAAACGCAATTCTTCAGCAGGTCAACGCAAATTATTGCTCGAATGGTGCAATTTTATGCCCCAGCGGTAACGGGATTGGCACGGCGAAGACAGCGGTGTTCTGCGTGCCGAGCAATGGGAATGAGGGGGCAAAACAAAAAAGACGGGGCTCGCAATGCGAACCCCGTCTGCAAAGAAATCTGGCGAGAAAGCCTGATTACTTGAGGGTGACAGCAGCGCCAGCAGCCTCGAGCTTCTCCTTGGCAGCCTCGGCGTCCTCCTTCTTGGCGCCCTCGAGAACAGCCTTGGGAGCGCTCTCGACGACCTCCTTGGCCTCCTTCAGGCCAAGGTTGGTGAGCTCACGGACGGCCTTGATGACCTGGATCTTGTTGTCGCCGAAGCCCTCGAGCACGACGTCAAACTCGGTCTTCTCCTCGGCCTCAGCAGCGCCAGCAGCGGGAGCGGCGACAACAGCGGCAGGAGCAGCGGCGGAAACGCCGAAGGTGTCCTCGATAGCCTTAACGAGCTCGGAAGCCTCGAGAAGGGTCATTTCCTTAAGAGCATCGATGATCTCATCGGTGGTAAGCTTAGCCATTTCTAAGTCCTTTCGGTTTCCGTGTCTGTGCACGGAGATCAGTTAAAACACGGCGCGAATGCGCCAGGGGTGCGGCGTTGCCGCCGCGGGTGAAAACAGCGACTAGGCTGCCTTCTGCTCGGAGACCTGCTGGATCGAACGAGCGAGACCAGAGGAAACGCCGTTGACGCAGACAGCGATGTCGCGAGCGAAACCGGAGATGAGACCGGCGATCTGGCCGAGAAGCTGGTCCTTGGTGGGCAGCTCGGCGATAGCCTTAACATCATCAGCGGAAACGGCCTTGCCGTCGGAGATACCGCCCTTGATCTCAAGGACGCCCTTGGACTTAGCGGAGAAGTCCTTAAGGGTCTTAGCGGCCTCGACCGGCTCGGTCTCGTAGAACACATAAGCGACGGGGCCGGCGAGGATCTCGTCGAGCTCGGGCTGCTCCTGGTTCTTGAGAGCGATCTTGACCAGGTTGTTCTTGTAGACCTTCATCTCGGCGCCGCACTCGCGAAGCTGATGACGCAGCTCCTGAGCCTGCTTAACCGTCAGACCGTTGTAGTTGACGACGAACAGACCGGCATTCTCGGCGATACGGGACTCGATCTCTGCAACCTTGTCGATTTTGTACTGCTGGGGCATGAATTACACCTCCTCGAATTCTTTCCGGGCACGGTCCGCCACAAGGACGTGACGGGGGCATGTCCAAAAAGAAAGCCCCCGCGCTGCATGAGCGACGGGGGCGAGAAGACATATCTACTCGACCACCTCGGCTGGCGGGATGTCCCATTAAGCTCGCGGGCAATGCCCGTTTGCACCGGCTGTCTCTGGCAGCGGATTCGTGCGTGAACCGAAAGTATTATGGCGGGGACCCCGGCGTCGGTCAACGGAAAACCGGGCTGCAC
Source organism: Collinsella sp. LCP21S3_D3 (assembly GCF_052118305.1). Lineage (NCBI taxonomy): Bacteria > Bacillati > Actinomycetota > Coriobacteriia > Coriobacteriales > Coriobacteriaceae > Collinsella > Collinsella sp. LCP21S3_D3. Next base: position 77,858 of record NZ_JBQKHK010000007.1, on the reverse strand, counting down.
ACAATTCCACCATCCGGCACGCTCCGCCGAAGGCCAGGCGCAAGGTTTTCGCTCGGTCAAGTCCTGGGCTCGCACGAAGGCCACATTAAGTGGCCTTCGGCTCGTGCGGAATCTACGAAAACCTTGCGCCTGGCCTTCGGCGGCGCGGCCTGCGTCAACTATGGGGCAGCCCGGTTTTCCGTTGGCCGGCGCGCCCCACTCATAATGCTTGGGTCGGTGGGCTGATGGTTTTGGGTCCCGGTGGGCTATAGGGTTGACACGAAGTTGGACAGGCGGCGGAGGCCTTCGTCCAGATCTTGGTCGGAAACGCAGTAGCTTAAGCGGATGTGGCCTTCGGTTCCGAAGCAGTCTCCGGGGACTAGGGCTACGTTGGCTTCTTTGATGGCTTTGATGCAGAAGTCTTCGCTTGTTAGGCCGAATTGTTTGATGCTGGGGAAAGCGTAGAAGGCGCCGGCTGGTTCCACTACGTCGAGGCCCATGGTGTCTAAGGCTGCGAGCACGCGTTCGCGGCGAGCTCGGTAGACTTTGAGCATAGGGGTTGGGTCGACGGTCAGGGCTCGGGCTGCGGCGTCCATCTCAAAGGAGACGGCGCTCGATACTAGGTATTGGTGAGCTTTTGCGATCTCGGCGATGACGGGGGCTGCAGCTGCGAGCCAGCCCAAGCGCCAGCCGGTCATAGCCCATGGCTTGGAGAAGCTCTCGATGACCACCGTCTGCTCGCGTAGCTCCGGGTGGCGCTGGGCAAAGCGCTCATAGCCATCCACATAGACCAGGCGGTTATATACGTCGTCGCAGATTACGTAGATGCCCGCTTGCTCTGCCACGTGTGCCACGGCGTCGAGCGATGCCGCGTCGAGGACACAGCCCGTAGGATTGTTGGGCGTGCAGATGACGATGGCCTTAGTCGCCGGGGTCACGCAGGCGCGAAGCGCTTCCTCGTCAATCTGAAATTGCGCGGGCTCCGTATCCAAAAAGACCGCTTTGGCGTGGTTGGCCACGACGATGCTCTCGTACAGACCAAAGGCCGGCGTGGGGATAATAACCTCGTCGCCGGGGTTGAGCATGGCCATAAATGTTGCCGACAGGGCCTCGGTCGCGCCGTCGGTCAGGATGACCTCGTCGGCCGAAAACGTAAGGCCCGCGTCTCCCATGTAGGTAGACAGCGCCTCGCGCAGGGCGGGACGGCCGTTGTTGGGCGGATAGTGCGTGTCACCGCGGCCCAGCGCAGCGGTCACCTCGGCGCTAATCACATCGGGCGTGGGAAAATCGGGCTCGCCAAGCGCGAGCGCAATGCACCCCGGGTGCTGGGCGGCGAGCGCGTTGATCCGGCGAATGCCGGAGGGCTTGAGCGTGGCAAGCGAGGTGTTCATGGGCAGTCGCATGGCATTCCTTTCGTAAGGGTTGCACTAGGATAGCGCGCCCGCGCGCCACCTGACGGTGTAACCTAAACGGAAACCAACCGGAAAGGAGGCGGCATGGAGACGACTGCACTCGGCGATGTACCAAAAACGCTGCAAACCATTGCGTATATCAGTATTCCCGAGAGCGCCGATCTTGAGTTTTTACTCTGGGACCTGCAGGATGCCATCGCCGCCTATGCTCAGCTTTCCGGCACCGCGCTCCCCCGTCCGGTTGATTTGAAGGCAAATGACACCGGTGTAGTCGATGGCATGGTGTTCGCTGTTGATGATGCATTTGATGATGAGGCGATGATCGCTGTCGAGCAGATACTCGATCGCTTCGGGGATACAGAGACACGCGTCTATGTCGTCGTCCAGGCCCTGTCAAAAAACAACAAGCAGGCGGACGAAGTCCTCGACCACCTGTACCGGGCATGTATTCTACGTGACCTGCCATGGTGCGGTGGCGTTGTCATCTGTGCCGGCAGCGGTATTGCGGCGCTTCGCCACTCCCCGCGTATGGGCCTCTTACGCCGTCCATTTTCCGAAGCGATGGATAAGCTTGTAGGCGCTGTGCGCATGGGCTGTTCCATTGAACATGCGCAGCAGCTTGGCGGCGGCGATGCCGATAGTGTCGATGTCGACGGCATGGTGCGCGCCAAGCCCGCTGTGCCCACACCAATCTGGCACGCCATCATCAAACACCTCGGCACCCGTGCTCAATCAAATATCTAAATTACCGTGCGGTCCAGTCAGCTGCCTCGCGCCAGCGCTCGACAAGCCGCTCCAGGCGCCAGGCCGCGTTAGCGGGACTAGTTGACGGCAACACGACAGCGGACAGACCCGTCCGCTCCTGTAGATAGCGCTTATAGAGGCGCCCCGCCGTACCTCCGTTGCATACCACCCGCTCGATGGGCGCAGCTCCAGTGATGCGTTCGATATATGCCGGCACAACGTTTTTGATGCTCGCGTCGCTCGACCCCTTGATGTCACAGCTCTCGATCACGTCCCACAGGGCCACACCGCCGTTGAGCAGCATAGCCCGCTTGGCGGCAATCGAGGCATCGAGCGTCGCGGGCTCACCGCTTGCCAAAGGGTCGCCCTCGTTGGGCGGCACGGGCACACCGAGGCACGCGGCCATCACGCGCCAAAAGCGATTCTGAGGGTTGCCGTAATAAAAGGCATTGGCGCGCGAAAGCACCGAGGGAAACGACCCGAGCACCAAAACGCGCGAGTGCTGGTCAAACACGGGCTCAAACCCATGCTCAATATGTTGATAGCCCTCGTCTGACGCCGCCATGACCTAGGCCCTCAACAGATAGCGCACCTCGTAGGGCGCAAGTTCAAGCGCACCCGTCAGCTCGACCGTGGGTGCATCGTCGGCAAGTAGGTCGACGAAGGAACCGTTGAGTTCGCCGGCTCCAAAGGTATAAGGCTCGTTCACGGCATTGACCGCCACGAGCACCGTCGCGTCGTCGCAGGCGCGCTCGAACAGCAGCTGTTTGTTCTGAATCATCACGTTGCGATACGCACCGTAGTTGAGGGCACGGGCCGCCGCGTCGTCGGCCGAGCGCAGGTGCGTAAGCTGTGTGACGAACGCCGTCAGCTCGTTGGGCGCAGGCTCATCGAGCGCAGGGCGCAGCGCCCAGTCGCCATCGGGGCCGCCCTTTTCGCCAGCAATTCCCCACTCGCTGCCATAGTAGATGCACGGGATGCCCGGCATGCCAAAGAGCATGCCATAGGCGGGACGCAGGCACGACTTGTCGGTAAGGATGCTCGCCAGGCGTGGCACGTCGTGGTTGTCGACAAACGACAGCAGGTGCTTGCCGCGGTAGATGCACCACGGGTCGCCGCCAAACTGACGGTGCAGCGAGTGGGCGATCTCGAACATGTTGATCGAGTTAAAGCTGGAGTACAGTCCCTTGTAACACTCGTAGTTGGTGCAGGAGTCGAGCATCTCGTCGTTGACGATCTGGTTGTAGTCACCGTGGAGCGTCTCGCCGATCAGCACAAAGTCGGACTTGAGCTCACAGGCAAAGGCGTGCAGGCGGCGCATAAAGTCGCGGTCGAGCATATAGGCGACGTCCAGGCGCAGACCGTCGACGCCAAAGACATCGGCCCAGCGGCGCACGGACTCGAGCAGGTAATCGACCACGGCGGGGTTTTGCAGGTTGAGCTTCACGAGCTCAAAATGGCCTTCCCAGCCCTCGTACCAAAAGCCGTCGCCGTAGCACGAGTCGCCGTCAAAGCTGATGTGGAACCAGTCCTTGTAGGGCGAGTCCCACTTGCGCTCCTGCACATCACGGAAGGCCCAAAAGCCACGGCCCACATGGTTGAAGACGGCGTCGAGCACCACGCGGATGCCGTGGGCATGCAGCGTCTCGCACACGGCGGCAAAGTCGGCATCCCCACCCAGGCGACGGTCGATGTGGCGCAGGCTGCGCGTGTCGTAGCCATGGCTATCGGACTCGAGCGGTGGGTTGATGAGCACAGCGCCAATACCTAGTTCCTGCAGGTAGTCGGCCCATTGGGCGATTTTCATGATGGGGGCATCGGGGTTGGGCGCGTCGTTGGCAGCCTGGGCAAGCTCATCCTCGGCAACGGGCGCGGCGTTTTCGCGCGGAGCTCCACAAAAGCCCAGCGGATAGATCTGATAGAACGTCGTCTCGTATGCCCACATAGCAACCTCCCGGTAAGCCAACACAACGACATACATTGTATGCCCAGCTTGTATCCCCTCCCCCAAAATAAGTTGCGGTGGAATAGTTCCTGCTTGGGCCTTCAGAGGCCTTAAACAGGAACTATTCCACCGCAACTGATGAGGGAACGTGATTAGGCGACGGGCTTGGTGCGACGGATGGCTGGGAACAGTACGGTGATGGCGAGGATGACGCCCACGACGGCAATCGCCCCGCCCGCGAAGCCGATCCAGGCGATACCGGGGCCCGAAACCACGGCGCCGCCGATCGCGGTGCCCGTGCCGATACCCAAATTAAACAGGCCCGAGAAGATCGACATGGCGACAGCCGACGAATCCGCCGGCGTGTACTTGATAAGCTCGGCCTGGAACGCCACATTGAAGGCCGTGGCGCAGCAGCCCCACAGCACGCAGACGGCAAGCACTGCTGCGAGCGACGATGCGGCCGAACCCATGAGCAGCAGGGCCGCTGGCACGCCGGAGAGCGTGATAGCCAAAAACGGGAAGCGGTGCCCGTCGAACAGGCGGCCAAACAGCCAGCTGCCCACCAGACCGGAGCAGCCAAACGCCGTCAGCGTCATGGTAATGGCGCCCGCGTCGACGTGCGCGACCTGCGCCAGGAAGGGCTCGATATAGCTGTAGCCTGCGTAATAGCCGGTCGCCATAAAAACCGTGACCGCGTAGAGCGCGATGAGGAACGGGTTCTTGAGCAGCTCGGGCAGCTGTTTAACGGCAAAGCGCTCACCCGCCGGCATGGCAGGGAACACCGCTGCCTGGTACACCACCGCGGCGGCAGAGAAGGCCCCGACCACAGCGAATGTCATGCGCCAGCCCACAGCCAGCCCGATGGCGCGGCCGATCGGCAGGCCAAAGATCTGTGCGATGGACGAGCCCGTGGCGATCATGCTGATGGCGAGCGCCCCGTGACGGGTGTCGACCAGGCGCGACGCCATAATCGAGGCGACCGACCAGAACACGGCATGTGCGCAAGCGACCACCAGGCGTGCACAGACCAAAATAGGATAGGTGGGCGCCACGGCGGACAGGAACTGACCCAGAGAGAACACAGCGAGCACGCCGAGCAGCATACGCTTGAACTCAAAGCGCGAGGCAAACACCATAAGCGGCAGCGACAGCAGCATGACGCCCCAGGCGTAGACCGAAATCATGATGCCTGCCTGGGCCTCGGTGAGCGAGAACGATACGGCAATATCAGTCAGAAGGCCGATGGGCATGAACTCCGATGTGTTGAACACGAACGCGCAGCAGGCGAGCCCGATAAGCGGGAGCCACTGCTTGAGCGAGATGCCATCTTGTCTTGCCTGAGTCATGTAGGAAACCTCTCCGATTGTCTTGGGCGGTGGGCGATTATATAGCAACGGCCCCGCATCCGTCAGCACAGATGCGGGGCCGCAATCAACAACTCAATACACAGAGGTTGCACCGTCAATAAATAGCTAAGCCAACCCCAGCAATATGCCCGCCGAATGCACGACAAACGCCACGATCCAGGCGACCGTCACCTGAAACGCGAACACGGCAACGGCATAGCGCGCGCCCAACTCGCTCTTGACGGCACCGATTGCCGCCACGCAGGGCGGGTACAGCAGCGTAAAGACCAAGAACACGTAGGCGGTAAACGGCGAAAACATGGTCGACAGCGCCGCGGGTGACGTTGCATCCAAAAGCACGGTGAGGGTCGAGATGACGCTCTCCTTGGCGATAAGTCCGGTGACGAGCGCCGTGGATGCACGCCAGTCGCCAAAGCCAAGCGGCGCCAACGCCGGCGCGATGATGCTACCCAGACCGGCAAGTAGACTCTGCGACTGATCGGCGACCACATTAAAGCGGATGTCAAACGTCTGGAGGAACCAGATGACCACGGTGGCGGCAAAGATGATGGTAAAGGCCTTGGTAATAAAGTCCTTGGCCTTATCCCACGCCAGCATCACCGTCGTCTTGATGCTCGGCAGGCGGTAATTGGGAAGCTCCATGATAAACGGCACCGGGTCGCCCTTAAATGCCGTGCGGTTGAGCACCAAAGCCGCGATGCAACCGACCGCAATGCCAATCAGATAGAGCGAGACCATGGCTGGGACCGTCGCCTGCGGGAAGAATGCTCCGCACAGCAAGCCGTAAACCGGCAACTTGGCCGAGCAGCTCATGAACGGCGTGAGCATGACCGTCATCTTGCGATCATGCTCGGATGGGAGTGTACGGGTCGACATGATAGCCGGCACGGTGCAGCCAAAACCGACGAGCATGGGCACAAAGCTGCGGCCCGACAGGCCAAAGCGACGCAGCACCTTATCCATGACAAAGGCCACGCGCGCCATGTAGCCGGAGTCTTCCAGAATGGAGAGGAACAAGAAGAGCACGACGATAATCGGCAGGAAGGTCAGCACGCTGCCCACGCCCGTAAGCACGCCGTCGACAGCCAGCGAGCGCACCACGTCATTGGTTCCAAACGCCTTGAGACCCGCATCGGCCGAGGCGATGATGACAGCGATGCCGTCCTCCATAAGTCCCTGCAACGCCGCGCCGATCACGCCAAACGTCAGCCAAAAGACAAGGCCCATGATCGCCAGGAACGCCGGAATGGCCGTGTAGCGGCCCGTCAGGATGCGGTCGATCTTGACGGAGCGCACGTGTTCGCGGCTCTCGTGCGGCTTGACGACGCAGCGCCCACACACGTCGCCGATAAAGCTAAAGCGCATATCGGCCAGCGCGGACAGGCGGTCGGTGCCAGCCTCGCCCTCCATCTGGGTAATGATGTGCTCGATAGCGTCAAGTTCGTTGCGATCCAGGTGAAGTGCCTCGGTCACCAGCTCGTCGCCCTCAACCAGCTTGGTCGCCGCAAAACGCACCGGAATGCGGGCCGTCACGGCATGGTCCTCGATCAGGTTGGCAATGCCGTGGATGCAGCGATGCAGCGCACCGCCGTCCGGGCCATCGGGCGCGCAGAAGTCCAGGCGACCGGGGCGCTCGCGGAACCGCGCCACATGCAGAGCGTGATCCACCAGCTCGCCGATACCCTCGTTGCGGGCAGCGCTAATGGGGACAACAGGCACGCCCAACAGGCTCTCGAGCAGGTTGACGTCCACGGCGCCGCCGTTGGCCGTCACCTCGTCCATCATGTTGAGCGCGATGACCATGGGGCAGTCGAGCTCCATAAGCTGCAGCGTCAGGTAGAGGTTGCGCTCGATATTGGTGGCATCGATGATGTCGATGATGGCGTCGGGATGCTCGTCAAGGATGAATTGACGGCTGACGATCTCCTCGCCCGTGTACGGCGACAACGAATAAATACCGGGCAGGTCGGTAACGCTCGCCTCGGGGTGGTTACGGACAGTACCGTCCTTGCGGTCGACCGTCACGCCGGGAAAGTTACCAACATGTTGGTTGGAACCCGTCAGCTGGTTGAACAGCGTGGTCTTGCCGCAATTTTGGTTGCCGGCGAGGGCAAAGTGCAGCGGCGCGCCCTCGGGCACGGCCGTTTTTGCCGCACGGGGCGAATACGTCCCCTCACCGAGCGCCGGGTGCTCCGTCGTGCCGATTGCGGCGTTAACGCGCGGGCTCGTATCGGTGTCGTGAATACCCACGAGCTCAATGCGAGCAGCATCGTCTTTGCGCAGCGTCAACTCGTAGCCACGCAGGCGAATCTCGAGCGGGTCGCCCATGGGGGCGTATTTCATCATGGTGACTTCGGTGCCCGGCGTTAAGCCCATGTCCAAAATATGCTGTCGGAGTGCCTGATCGTCCGATGCCACCGATGCGACAACGGCGTCCTTTCCAATCTCGAGTGTATCGAGCTTCACGTACGTGTTCCTCCCCCGACGCCCACAGGGCGTTGCATTTATGTTCACCATTGCTAACCGTTTGCCATGGCTAACCAATTTTAACCATGCATGATAGCGCGAACATGCAGCGACGTTCAATCAACAGATTGTTGCAATGGGGACAGATCGCTTTGCCCAATAGATGCGATGCGGAACAACCAGGCGCGGGAGGGGATTCCGGGACACGGTTTCCCAGACGGCACCCTTTCGGAAACCGCACCCCACTATTCAGGCGAATTCCGGGATGCAGTTTCCCGATGGGGGCTCCTGGGGAAACTGCATCCCACTCCGAAACGCTAAAACGGGATGGGCTTTCCGACTGAGGTCTCTAGCGGAAACTGCGTCCCGGAATAGGCGCTCAGACTGGGACGTATTTTCCCGATCGAGCCCCTCGGGGAAACTGCGACCCGGAATCTGTGCCCGAAACGGGACGTGGTTTCCCCGAGGACCGAAACAGCCGCCCGCCCCTCGCCAAAATCATCCGCTTTCCTCCGTTGTATGCGGAACATCCAAGGAGTGTCCCAGAGTGCCGGCAATAGGAACGTCCCCAGCTGCCGGCAGCATTTCACCGCAACTGCAAAAACCCGCGCAGGCAACCGTAGTCACCTGCGCGGGTTTAGTGGGCGCTCACAAAGGTGCGTTACAGAGGCCCACGTCAGTTATGGATTACCGAACGGCACCGGCACGCGATGCCTCAGTCAGCTTACCAAGCGATGAAGCTTGCCGCAGTCCTAGACAATCGGCGCAATGCCGGCAAAGTGCAGATACAGCGAAATGATTGCTACGACAATGACCACCGCTGCGATCAGCTTGTCGTGCAGATGCGGAAGCACCGGCTTACCGCGACCTCGCTCGCCCAGCATATAGACGGGAATGGCCGGAGCAAAAAGAATCGTCGTGATCATAACGCCCTGAAGACCCGTCGACCACACCAGGAACAATGTGTAGACGAAGCCGAGCGTACCGAAGAAGCGGGCTTTGCCGACGCTGGGCGCATGCGGCCCGTCCAGATGCTCGTTCTTCCAGCCAATCACCATGTAATAGGCAGCCGAGCAGACATACGGAACCAGAATCGTGTTGACTGCGCAGCTATAGAAGAACTGGTAGGTGCTCGCCGCCACATACGACACGATCAAGAAGAGCTGCGTGATGCCGGAGCTCACAAGAACCGTTACCACCGGGGCGTCGTGCTTGTTCGTCTTGGCAAACGCCAGAGGGAAGGATCCCTGGCGCGCCGCCTCGAACGGCGTCTCGGACGCAATGATGACATAGCCCAGCAGCGCGCCGACCAGCGAAAGGATAACGCCAAGGTTTACGATGGCAGCGCCAACCGGACCGATTGCACACTCGAGAATTCCCGCCATGGAGGGCGTTGCGAGCTGCGCCATCTCCTCGCGCGGCATAATGCCGAGTGACAGCATCGAGATGATCAGATACAGCGTAAATACAGCCGCAAATCCGAGTGCCGTCGAGCGGCCGACGTCACGCACGTACTTTGCACGGCCCGAGATAACGACAGCGCCCTCGATGCCCGTGAAGACCCAGACAAGGGCGATCATGGTCGAGACAACCTGCTCGCCAAAGCCAGGACCAGCCGGCTCTCCCCAGAAGTTGTCCATAAAGATATCGACGTTGAACTTACCCAGGAGCACGATGCTCAGCACAAAGAGCCCCAGCGGCACCAGCTTCGCCAACGTGACGATAGTGTTAATGCCCGCAGCCTCCTTAACGCCACGAAGCACAAGGACGGTAAGGAACCACAAAAACACGCTGGCGCAGACGATGGAAAGCAGGTTGTTACCCGCGCCAAACGCAGGGAAGAAATAGCCCAGCGCGCTAAACAGCAAGAGCGCAAAGCTCACGTTGGAAAGACATGCGCTGATCCAGTAACCCCAGGCGGAGTTGAATCCAATGTAATCGCCAAAACCGGCCGCAGCGTATGCATAGATGCCGCCGGTCAGGTCGGGACGAGCCTGAGACAAACCGTTGAACACCATCATCAGCGCAAAGACGCCGATAAAGCAAATTCCCCACGAGACGATAACCGCACCGGTATTTGCCCCGCCTGCTGCCATATCGCCGGCAAGCGAAAAGATACCGCCACAAATACTGGCGGTAATGACCATCATGGTCAGACGAAAGAGATCGAGGCCATTAGGGTCGATAATCTCGTCGTTTTGAGCTTTAGAGGCCATTGTATGTGCACCCCCTTCATCATGTGATCGAACGAAAGATGACCCGGACGTCCCGAATCGGGTGCCGGGCCATCGGTCAAGCGATCATCAGACTGTTACAGCTATCGCGTTAGAAGCGCAACGACAGGCAAGAAAGGCCGCCGTCGACCTTGCGATACTCGGAGGTATCGACGACGAGCGTCTTGTAGCCCAGATCCTGCACGGCCTTGAGCACGGTCGGATAGCCCTCGGCGACGATGACCGTACCGTTGACCCAGATGCAGTTGGCGCCGTAAGCCTCGTCCTCGGGCACGACGATCTTGTTGTACTGGGCAAAGTCGGGTTTATCGATAAACTCACCGGAAACGAGCATGTTGTTGTCCTCGATGTAGTTGACGCCCGTCTTGAGGTGTAGGACCTCCTCCAGCGGAACCTCGGAACCCTCGAGGCCCCAGCCCTCGAGAATCTCACAGAACTGGCGGATGCCCTCTTCGTTGGTGCGAGCGGAGCGACCGACGTAGAAATGGTCGCCGACCATCATGACGTCGCCGCCGTCGAGCGTACCCGGAGAAACGATGTGCTTGACATGCTCGTCGTCAAAGAAGCGACGGACGGCCGGTTCGATCTCGTCCTTCTCGCCGTTGCGGCTGTCGGCACCGGGGTTGGTAATGATGGCGCCGCAGCGAGTGATGACGGCCGGATCCTCGACAAAGCAGCTGTCGGGATACTGCTCGAGCGCCGGCAGCACCGACACGTCAACGCCGCACTGCTCGAGCGCATGCTCGTAATCGTAATGCTCCTCGATGGCGCGCTCGTAGATGGGCTGGCCAAGCTCGGGGGCACTCGTGATGCCATTGCTCAGGGACTTGCCGGGACGACGGATGATGACGTGGCTGAACTTGGTCATGGTGATCCTCCTTGGATCTCTTAGCAGAGAGCGGGACTTCTTTGCGCCCGCCTTCCTTTCGATGGCTTTATCTTAGGGCGGTTTTCCTATTTTGTATATTGTATACAATCCTGAACGGTAGGTATTCATCGGTAAGCGTATTCTCACCTATCGGCGCAAAGTAGCGCGATTTAACTGGTCGTTCTATAATTCAACTGAGCTATTCAAGCGAAACGTATTTAATTTTGAAAATATACAGTTGAGGAACACAAGCTCATGGAAACGCTCAGAAGACCCTTGAAGGATCATGTATACGACTATATTTCGAGCCGCATAGATGCCGGCGAGCTTTCGGCTGGCGACCGCGTGAGCGAGCAAGCGATCTGCGATGCCATGGGCGTGTCGCGCACGCCGGTTCGCGAGGCGCTCATTCAGCTGGCAAGCGATGGCTACCTGGACAATCTCCCCCGTCGCGGATTCCGTGTCCGTGGGTTCGATCAACAAAACGCCGTTGAAGTCTTTGAGATTATGGGGCCGCTCGATGGGCAGGCGGCATACCTCGCCTGTCCCCTCCTGACAAAAGAGGACATCATGCAGCTGAAGTTTTTGGTTGGGTCCATGGACCTTGCGATCCAAGGCGGTCTTATCCGAAAGTACGACGACATTCAGCGGGACTTTCATCTGACGTACTTCAACCGCTGCGGCAACGATCGTCTACGCGATATGATTTCGCAGCTCGAGCGCTGCTTTATCAAACGCGACTACGAGACTGTCGATCAAGAGACGGCGTGCAAGCTGCTCGATAAAGCCAATGCCGAACATGCCCATATTCTTGAACTGTTCGAAGCGCGGGACGCGGCGGGCGTGCGCGATTACGTACGCGATGTCCATTGGAACACGGAGAACGCCCAGTTCACCGTTTGGTAGGAAAGCAGCGGGCGGTAGCGGACCAATTCTTGGCACCGCCGCTCAAAATGATTCATTTCCCTCCGTCACCAAGGGATCATTGGTGCAATGGGAGCAGGTTACTTTGCGCCAATAAGTAGGATGCGGAGCAACCAAACGGCGGGACTCCGGGCCGCAGCTTCTCAAACGACACCCTTCCGGAAACCGTGTCCCACTATCCGGGCGAATTCTGGGATGCAGCTTCCCAATGGGGCCCCTTGGGGAAATCGCATCCCGGAATTCACGCCCGAAACGGGATGCGTTTTCCGGTTGAAGCATCTTGTGGAAAATGCATCCCGGAATCGTCGCTCAGACCGGGACACATTTTCCCGATCGACCCTCTGCGGGAAACTGTATCCCACCTTGAGGGGCAAAACTGGGACGCGGTTTCCGGCCCGGGCATCAAAACGAAGTTACGGTGGAATAGTTCCTGTTTGGGGCTTTAACCAGCAAAAACAGGAACTATTTCACCGCAAGTTATGAGGGACGGGAGGGACTGGCCCTCTTACTCTCTTACAGATGGCGCTCCAGGAAGCGGAAGGCTAGGCGAATCCAAGGGCGGACTGCCACCTGCTTGTCCTCGTTGTCGACCGCGGTATTGGCATTGCCGAGCGAAAGGCCGTGACCGCCTTGGTCAAAGACGTGCATCTCGCAAGCGACTCCCTCCTCGGCCATGCGCTGAGCAAACGGATAGACCTGCGCGATCGGCGCCGTTTTGTCATCGGACACGCCCCACACAAAGGTCGGCGGCATCTGACGCGAAACATGCGTGGTAGGGCAGATATCGGCCAGGTGCTCTTCGGTGGGCTCGCCGCCAGTCACCATCGACAGGTAATCGTTGAGCAAATCGCGCCCCGTCTTGCCACCTGTCTTGGGCACGCGCAAGTCGATGCGCGGATCGCGCGTCTGCATGTCGCGAACATAGGCAAAGTCGAGCAATGGATAGCCCAGCACCACGGCATCGGGACGAATGTCGTCCGGACGCGCCCCGGCAAGTGCCGCGAAGGGGCCGGTCTTCCATTGCGTTGCCAGCGAGGCGCAAATCATGCCGCCCGCCGAAAAGCCCACAACGCACACGCGCTTGGGATCGACATGCCACTCGTCGGCATTCGCACGAACCGTGGCGACCATCTTGGCAAGATCTGCCTGGGGGTGCGGAAAGCTCACGTCACCCGTGCCACTCGTGACATAGTTGAGAACAAAGGCCTGGTACCCGCGGTCCAAAAATGCAAACGCCACCGGATCCTGCTCATGCGGGGCGATGTGCGTAAACGCGCCTCCGCCGCAGATGATCACTGCCGGGCGACGACCATTGGGCTTGCCGGGCAGCGGTTCGGCACCCATATAGGTAAACGTCGCCGGATATTCCTCGGTCGGCTCCTCGCCCCACAGCGCATGGCTCTCGACGATCATATATGCTCCCTTCGCGCGATTCGTGCGCACGTTATGTATCGCCTTCAAGCGTACCCCACTTGGACGCACGGCATCGAAACGTATCCGCAATAAGTTCCCTTCAACTGATATATCACATAATCCCAGCTCAGGGCCGTCGTTGAGCAGCGTAAAATAGAGACGCTGACCGAGCCGGTAACACACACGAAACGTTTCCGGCAAAACTACGCGTGCGCTACATGCGCACTTGATACGTTGGAGGCATCTATGGGTCTACTCGATTCGCTCAAGTCCACGTTCAACTCGTCGGGCGAGGCGTCCGTACCGCCCGCAGCAAGCTTCGCCACCCGCGAAGGCGTCATCTACGCTCCCGTTAACGGTGTGCTCGTCAATCTGAACGAGGTTCCCGACGAGACCATCGCCTCGGGTATGCTCGGCCAGGGCTACGGCATCGAGCCCATCACCGGCACCATCTATGCGCCCGCTAACGGCCGCATCGGCGCCACCACCGTCACCAACCACTCTATTGGCATGATCACCGAGGACGGCCTTCGCGTGTTCATCCATGTCGGCCTGGGCACCGTACAAATGAACGGCAAGGGTTTTGCCCGCTTTGTCGAGATGGGCGATGTGGTCAAGGCAGGCCAGCCGCTCATCAGTTTCGACCGCGATGCCATTAAGGCCGCTGGCCACGAGGACATCGTGACCGTCATCATCTCCGAGCTCGATCGTCTTAAGAGCATCGACCATGTCGGCGAGTCTGGAACGCTTATCGGCGGCAACCCGCTCGTCAAGCTGGGCGACCCGCTGCTGGTGGCTAAGACCAAGTAACGAGTCCTGCGCCGTACAGCCAATAGGCAACACGCCAAGCGCCCACGACCATCTGGCCGCGGGCGCTTTTCGTTTGAAAACCGTCCCGTCAATGCCTTATCTGTATAGCCCAAATGAGCCGAGCTGCTAGAATATCGAACTATATGGATAACTATCATTCAACCGTTATGGGAGGATACGTGAACCGCACCAAAATCGCGCAGCTCTATGCCGATGCCGAGTCGCTCGGCGGCAAGACCGTCACTGTCGCCGGCTGGGTCAAGTCCGTCCGCGACATGAAGAACTTTGGCTTCGTCACGCTCAACGACGGCAGCTGCTTCCGCGACCTGCAGGTCGTCATGAACCGCGAGACGCTCGGCAACTACGACGAGATCGCCCACCAAAACGTCTCGGCTGCACTCATTTGCACCGGCACCGTCAAGCTGACCCCCGATGCGCCCCAGCCTTTCGAGCTTTCTGCCACCTCCATCGAGGTAGAGGGCACGAGCGCCCCGGACTACCCGCTGCAGAAGAAGCGCGCAACCGTCGAGTTCCTGCGTACCCAGCAGCACCTGCGCCCGCGCACCAACCTGTTCCGTGCCGTGTTCCGCATCCGCTCTGTCGCGGCTGCCGCCATCCACCGCTTCTTCCAAGAGCAGGGCTTTGTCTACGTCAACACCCCCATCATCACCACGAGTGACTGCGAGGGCGCCGGCGAGATGTTCCGCGTGACCACGCTCGACCCCAAAAATCCGCCTCTCACCGAGTCCGGAGAGGTCGACTGGAGCCAGGACTTCTTTGGCAAGCATGCAAGCCTTACCGTGTCCGGCCAGCTCAATGCCGAGAACTTTGCCATGGCCTTTGGCGACGTGTACACCTTTGGCCCCACCTTCCGCGCCGAAAACTCCAACACCACGCGCCACGCCGCCGAGTTTTGGATGATCGAGCCCGAGATGGCCTTTGCCGACCTGAACGACTACATGGATAACGCCGAGGCCATGCTCAAGTACGTTCTTAAGGACGTTATGGCCACTTGCCCCGACGAGCTCAACATGCTCAACAAGTTTGTGGACAAGGGCCTGATCGAGCGCCTGAACCACGTGGCCAACTCCGACTTTGCCCGCGTCACCTACACCGAGGCCGTCGAGATCCTGGAGCAGGCCGTCGCCGCCGGTCACAAGTTTGACTATCCTGTCAGCTGGGGCATTGACCTGCAGACCGAGCACGAGCGCTTCCTGACCGAGGAGCACTTTAAGCGCCCGACCTTCGTGACCGACTACCCGGCCGAGATCAAGGCCTTCTACATGCGCATGAACGACGACGGCAAGACCGTCGCCGCCGCCGACTGCCTGGTTCCCGGTATCGGCGAGATTATCGGCGGCTCCCAGCGCGAGGAGCGCCTGGATCTGCTCGAGGCCCGCATCAAGGACCTGGGCATGGCCCCCGAGCAGTACAAGTACTACCTTGACCTGCGCCGCTACGGTTCCTGCAAACACGCCGGCTACGGCCTGGGCTTCGAGCGCTTAGTCATGTATCTGACCGGCGTGGGCAACATCCGCGACGTCCTTCCGCACCCCCGCACCGTGGGCAACGC
The DNA here is from genome assembly GCF_052118305.1 of Collinsella sp. LCP21S3_D3. NCBI lineage: Bacteria > Bacillati > Actinomycetota > Coriobacteriia > Coriobacteriales > Coriobacteriaceae > Collinsella > Collinsella sp. LCP21S3_D3. The sequence continues at coordinate 62,120 of NZ_JBQKHK010000007.1, read as the reverse complement.
CGATTTCTAATCGCCACAGCTCCGTCCCGCGCGTTACAGCGTGTCGCACCAGCGCCTCTCGGCAAGCCGAGGGGCGCTTTTTTCAACAGCATCCGTCAGGCTTTTGTCAAGTTTTTGGTCAGCTGAGCAGGGCTGTTGAAAACTCGATCCGCCGCTTGCCGACGACTACCGACCACCCAGAGCGCCCTGCGCCCCTAAGCAAACCCCGTGTCCTAGGCTCCGTAGCGTCATCACCCAAAATCGGAAAGGACGTGAACGCAATGGCCAAACCCGCTGTTGAGAACTACGAGGCCACGACCAGGGGTGCTGCTTCCATGGCAGCCTATCGCGCTGTGCGTATCCTGCAACTCTTAAGCGAGCATACCGGTGAGGACAAAGCGCTTCCTCCCGATGAGCTGATCGAGCGCCTCGCCCATCCCGACGACCCCGCTCGCATGCCCATCTCGGCAGCGCGACGCAGTATCCATACCGCGATTTCCGCCCTGCGACATGCCGGATACGAGATTGAGTACAAGCGCGGCGCGGGTTACCGACTTCTCACCCGACCGCTCTCCGACGAGGAAATCATTCGACTCCATGGCATGGTCATGCGCAACCGCTCCACACCCATCGCGACCAGGAAAAGCATAGCGCGCCATCTGGTCGCCATGGCAAGCGCCGACGTTCGCGGCTATCTCGATACGTCCGAGCCGGCACCAAGCGCAGAAGGCAAACCCGCCAAGACCACGCGACCGCCCGCCAAACGCATCGATACCTGCGAGCTCATCGAGCGGGCCATCGACCACGGAACCACGGTGAGCTTTGACATTTCAAGCGTCACGACACATGACAAGATCGAAGTGACGAGGATGACCGTTCGGCCTTTTGCCATCAAACAGCGAGACGACGTCTCGTATCTGCTGGGAACGGTCGTCGACGGGCACGGCTCCGACGACACCCTACGCACCGTCGAGGTCGGCCGCATGAGAAACGTTAGCACGCGCCTGCTCGACGGCAAGAAGCTCTTTGCCGCGCTGGACGAGGGGGAGCGGCCCGCGCCCGCCGCCTAAGTCTTGCCGTTGCCCGCCAAATCCCCCGCCGTCCATCCGGTTCAGTATTAAAAAACCCGACAGGTTGTTGAAAAAATGGGCATCGGCGCTACTATAGACCCACTTGCACTTTGTTTGAGTGCAGTGTTTCCAGCAATTTCTATACTGGGGGTAATGACATGAACGACATCACCATCAGCCGCAGGAGCCTTCTGGTCTCCGCCGGCCTGCTCGCACTGGCCCCGCTCGCCGGATGCGGCGGCAACTCTGGTTCCGGCTCTGCAGCCGCCGGTTCCGACTACACCATCGGCGTTCTGCAGCTCACTGAGCACTCCGCGCTCGACGCCGCCAACGACGGCTTTGTCAAGGCCATCAAGAAGAGCGGACTCAAGGTCAAGATCGACCAGAAGAACGCCCAGAACGACCAGTCCACGTGTAAGTCCATCGCCGACAAGTTTGTGGGCGACAACGTCAACTTGATCTACGCCATCGCCACGCCTGCCGCACAGGCTGCCGCCGGCGCCACGGCCGATATCCCCATCGTGGGCTGCGCCATCACCGACTACGCCGCCTCCGGCCTGGTCCAGGACAACGACAAGCCCGGCACCAACGTCACCGGCGCCTCCGACCTCACCCCGGTCGCCGAGCAGCTCGAGATGATGCAGAAGGTCCTGCCCGACGTTAAAAAGGTCGGTCTGCTCTACTGCACCGCCGAGTCCAACTCCGACGTCCAGATCAAGGCCGCCAAGAAGGAACTCGACAAGCTGGGCCTGGAGTACACCGATTTCACCGTCTCGAGCTCCAACGAGATCCAGTCCGTCGTCGAGTCTGCCGTAGGCAAGGTCGACGCGCTCTACTCCCCCACTGACAACACCATCGCCGCGGGCGCTTCGCAGGTCGGTCAGATCTGCAAGGAGAACAAGCTTCCCTTTGTGACCGGCGAGGAGGGCATGTGCATGGCCGGCGGCCTGTTCACCCTTTCCATCAACTATGAGGACCTGGGCTACGCCGCGGGCGAGATGGCCGTTAAGATTCTGAAGGGCGAGGCCAAGCCCGAGGATATGCCGATCAAGCACCTCCCAAGCAAGGATCTGGTCGTCGTCAAGAACGACGAGATGGCCGAGGCCCTGGGTATCGACCTTTCCGCTCTAGACGAGTAGCGCCATGCGCGGTAACGCAGCTAGGCACGCGCTTGCGCCATAGCTGTGTTATTCAATATCTGAGTCATTGGGGCGAACGCTAAAGACCGGCGTTCGCCCTGCTTGTTTTTGGTAAAACAAAATGTCCGTCCGCTGCTCTTTTATGCATTGGTACCGCTATTATGGAAAATCACGTGTCCACCCTATCCTAGGAGGTATGAAGCATGCTCATTGCATTGCAGGGCGCCGTTTCGCAGGGTGTCCTCTGGGGCATTATGGTGCTTGGCGTGTTTATCACGTTCCGCCTGCTCGACATCCCCGATATGACCTGCGACGGCAGCTTTGCCCTCGGCGGCTGCGTCTGCGCCGTGCTCATCGTCAACAACAATGTCGACCCGTTGCTCGCCGTTTTGGCCGGCATGTGCGCCGGCGCCATTGCGGGCGCGGTCACGGGCATTCTGACCACCGTCTTTGAGATTCCCGCGATCCTCGCCGGAATCCTCACCCAGATCAGCCTGTGGTCCATCAACCTGCGCATCATGGGCAAATCCAACACGCCCATCCTTGCCAAGGGCACCGTGTTCTCGGCCGTCAGCAATATGACGGGCCTGCCGCAGTCCACCGTTGCCATCATCCTGGGCATCTTGCTCGCCGTGGCTATCGTTGCCATCCTGTATTGGTTCTTTGGCACCGAGATCGGCTCGGCGCTGCGCGCCACCGGCAACAACGAGTACATGATCCGTGCCCTGGGCGTCAACACCAACTCCACTAAGATGATCGCCCTCGTGCTCTCCAACGCCCTCATTGGCCTTTCGGGCGCGCTCATCTGCCAGAGCCAGAAGTACGCCGACATTGGCATGGGCACCGGCGCCATCGTTATCGGTCTCGCCGCCATTGTTATCGGCGAGGTGCTCGGCCGCCTGCTGCCCGGCGGTCTCACGCAGTTTAGCGTCCGTCTTGCCTCCGCCGTCTTTGGCTCCGTGGTGTACTTCCTCATCCGCGCCATCGTGCTGCAGCTGGGCATGGACGCCAACGACATGAAGCTGCTCTCCGCCGTGATTGTCGCCGTGGCCCTATGCGTGCCCGTGGTTTGGGAGCGCTATAAGCTCCGCAGCTCCTACACGAAGGGGGATGAGGCAGATGCTTAAGCTCTCGCACGTCAAGAAGACCTTTAACAAGGGCACCGTCACCGAAAAGCGCGCTCTTACCGGCGTCGACCTTACCCTCAACGATGGCGACTTTGTAACCGTGATTGGCGGCAACGGCGCCGGCAAGTCCACGCTGCTCAACATGATCGCCGGCGTATATCCGCTCGATTCGGGCGTTATCGAGCTCGACGGCACCGACATCTCGCGTCTGAGCGAGTCGCAGCGTGCCAAGTACCTGGGCCGCGTGTTCCAGGACCCCATGCGCGGCACCGCAGCCGACATGCAAATTGCCGAGAACCTGGCACTCGCCAAGCGTCGCGGCCAGCGTCGCGGCCTTTCGTGGGGCGTCACCAAGGCCGAGAAGGACGAGTACGTCAAGCTGCTCAAACGCCTGGACCTTGGTCTGGACACGCGCCTCAACGCCAAGGTCGGCCTGCTCTCGGGCGGCCAGCGCCAGGCACTCACCCTGCTCATGGCCACGCTCACCAAGCCGCGCCTGCTGCTGCTCGACGAGCATACCGCGGCACTTGACCCCAAGACGGCCTCTAAGGTGCTCAATCTGACCGAGGAGATCGTCGACGAGAACCACCTGACCACGCTCATGGTCACGCATAACATGAACGACGCTATCCGTCTGGGCAATCGCCTGATCATGATGCACGAGGGCCACGTAATCTACGACGTGGCGGGCGATGAGAAGAAATCGCTCACCGTGGCCGACTTGCTTCAGAAGTTCGAGGAGGTCTCGGGCGGCGAGCTCGCCAACGACCGCATGCTGCTGAGCTAAACCTACCAAAAAGGGACAGGTTTATTTTGGCAGGTTTTATCTGCGCAGACGTCAAAACCGCCGCAAAGGGACAGACACCTTTGCGGCGGTTTTTGTTAAAGAGTAAGGAGACCGCCATGAAAAGACTCCCCCGCCTTGCGTTAGCTGCCGCGTTGTTTGCCGGTGCGCTCACAGGTATCCCAAGCCTCGCTTTCGCGGGGAACCTGCCCGCCGCTATTGACGGCTCCGTGGCCGTCATGCACACCAATGATATCCACGGCAGCTACAAGTACAGCTACAACGCAAGCAAGGGTACCGGCACTGTCGGCTTTGACGGACTGGCAGTTCTCTATAGCGCTCAAGGCAGTGCCCCCGATCTTTTGCTCGATGCGGGCGATACCTTCCACGGGCAATCCTTCGCCACTATGAGCGAGGGCAAAAGCATCGCCGAGCTCATGGACACCTTTTATGCGAACGGCTACGACGCGACCACGCCGGGCAACCACGACTGGAGCTACGGCGCGGACAAGCTCCGCACCATGACCGGCTACAGCACCACCGGCACGCCCTTCGCCATGCTCTGCGCAAACGCGAAGTCTACGAGCGGCGTATGGAGCTCGAGCATCACCAAGACGCTCGACCGTACCTGGGAGGACAGCGAAGACCACTCCACATTCGACTACAAAATCAAGGTCGGCGTCGTGGGTGCCATGGATGAGTCGCTGGGATTCTCACTGCGCGAAGGCCTTGTCCAGGACACGTCGTTCTCGGATGCGGCAGCCGCCATCAATGCCGAGGCTAAGCGGCTGCGCGAGGATGAGGGCTGCAACGTTATCGTCTGCATCGCGCACACGCTCAACGCCAAGGCCTTTGCTGCAAAGCTCGTTGGGGTCGATGCACTGGTCGCGGGCCACGAGCACATCAACTTAGACGAAAACGTGACGGGGGCCGACGGCAAGCCGGTCCGCGTCGTCGAGGCGGGCAGCGCCTTTGCCGAGGTCGGCCTGCTTTCCATTCCGTACAAGTACGACACGAATGGCACCGTGACGACCGACGATGACACGGTCACGATCCCCGCAGACGACAGCGACGAGAAGCTCTACACCGCCAAGAACGTCAACGACCTTTTGGCAGACCCCGACAAGGGCGCCTTCTACCAGAGTCAACTCGATGAGGTTCGCAATAACAAAATCAAGCCACTCGACGACGCCTTTAAAATCGAGTCGAACAAAGTGATCGGCACATCCGCCACTGACTATTTCTACGGCGAAGACGCCGCGGGTACGCATGGCTGGGAGATGGTGCGCACCACCGATTTTCGTCCCAGCAAAGCGAGCGACACCACCAAGGCCCAGACCATCGGGCATGTGATCTGCGGCTCCTATCTTGCCCTGACGGGGGCAGACCTCGCCATCGAAAACGCGGGCGGCATCCGCGGCGGCATCGCGGCGGGCGATGTGACCGCCGGCGACGTCATCGCCATCTCGCCTTATGGCAACACCGTGGAGACCTGGACCATGACCGGTGCAAACTTCCTCGCAGCGCTTGAGCACTCACTGCAGATCAGCGACGATTGCAATCACAGCTACGAGCTTCAGCAAGCCTACGTGGCAGCCGGCCATACCGAGCAGGAGGCGCAAGACAAGTACAAGTGGCGCGATGACTCTGGCAGCGTTCTCTCCTTTGGCGGCATTAACGTGACGATTGATTGGACGCAGCCCGAAGGCAAGCGCATTGTGAGCGCCACACTCACCAAGGATGGCAGCGCGCTCGACCCCGCCAAGAACTACGCCGTCGCCACCAACAACTACATCATTACCAACACGACCGACTTTCCCACCTTTGCAAAAGCTAAGAAGTGCGCCGAGTGGAGTACGTGCGAGGCAGCGCTGAGGGCACTGATCGGGCAGGACGACTGGGAGAACAAGATGGCCTCGCTCGCGGGCACCATCAGCTTTGGCTCCGCTGAGAGCCCCGCACCCCATCCGACCCCAACGCCTGAGCCCTCATCCAACCCCGGCACGACGACCACGCAGATCACCGCCAAGAAGACGGCCGGTAAGCTTGCCGCAACGGGAGATCGTACGCTGACCGTGGTCGGTGCATGCCTCATCGGCGGCGCCATCGTCATCATGCTCGGCATTATCTGGAAGCGCCGCCGCTAAGCTACACCGCCGGGCCTTGCAGCCCTGCCGTACAAACCTTATATCGAGCGCAAAAGCCCGTCCGTTGTGATCGGACGGGCTTTTTGGTGGGTATCATGGTTGAACGATCTTGAGGAGGTTTTCCCTACATGGAATTGTTTGAGCCGATTCTTCATTTCTTTGAACAGCGGTGGGTCCACAACATCATCTGGGCCGGCATCTTGGCGATAGGTACCGCCGTTGCCGCCAAAGTCGTTTCCAAGACGCTGCGTCACCTGCTCAACCGCGACGATAACCCGCTTCCGGCATCGAGCATCTTCATCAACATTGCGCGCGCCGTCATCTGGATGGTCGGCGGCAGCTTTATCCTCGACAACTGCTTTGGCATTAACGCAAACGCGCTCGTCGCCGCTCTTGGCGTCGGCGGCATTGCCATCTCGCTCGGCTTTCAGGACACGCTGTCGAACCTTATCGGCGGCATGCAGGTGACCTTTATGGGCATCATCAAGCCCGGCGACAATATCGAGGTCGGCGGCGTGTCGGGCGTGGTACAGGACATCACCTGGCGCCACACGACCATCGAGGATGCCTACGGGCAGACCATCATTGTGCCCAACTCCAACATCTCCAAGGACACGCTCGTGCATCTGATGCCCTTTGGACGTGTGGCCGTGCCCGTTGCCGTAAAGGACACGTCTAAATGGGCTTCCCTTGACGCGCTGGCAGACGAGCTGACCAGCGCCACCAAAACGGCCGTCTCGCCCATCTCGGGCTTTGACCAGGAGCCCTACGTGCTCTTTAGCGAAATCGGCGACTTTGGCATCAAGGGCAAGATCATCTTTATCGTCAGTGACGACAGCACCACACTCACCGCTGCCGACGCCTGCATCCGCGCTATCGCTCCCATCATCGCCTAAAGCACCACAAAGGGGACAGTGAACTGCCTCCCATTTCTTGGACATCGGGAAATGGGAGGTTTTCATTCGTGGTACCATAGTTCATACAGTTGTTTAAACGACTAAGGGAGCAAACTATGGAAGAGGCCTACCGTCAAGCACGCAAGCGCGGCGAGCAAGGACGTCGACGCGCCATTAGCCAAAGCGAGCATCCATACCTTACGGACCTCGACAGTTTGGTTGCCCAGCTCCCCCTAGGTCAGCGAGAGAATGTCGGCCTGCGGGATATTCCGCTCGAAATGGTTGTCGGCACGGTTACCAAGGGCCGTCAGTCCGCCTTTTCATGCAACTTTATGCCCCTGCTGCCGTTTAGCACCGAGTTCGCCCGCAAGTGGTCCAACCTCTACGACATTCAGGTAACCGAGGGCTATCGCGACCCCATCATTGTCACCGAGTTTATGCATCGGTTCTATGTCCAGGAGGGCAACAAGCGCGTCAGCGTCCTCAAATTCCTGGACGCCCCGACGGTTTCGGCCAAGGTCACCCGTCTCTATCCCGGCAAATGGGATTCCGTCGAAAGCCGCCTGTACGGCGAGTTCTGCGCGTTTTGGCGCGTCTGCCCCCTATACGAGATCGAGTTCTCGCGCGAAGGAAGCTACGAAACGCTCGCCAAGATGCTCGGCCAGAACCTTATCGAAAAATGGCCCCAAAAAAAGGTCGACTACCTGCGCCACACCTTCCTACTCTTTAAGCGCGCCTACCTTCGCGCGGGCGGCGACCACCTGGACATTACGCCCGCCGACGCCATGCTCGTGTACCTCAATGTGTACAACCAGGACCGCCTGCTGGATACGCCGACAGATATCGTCGTAAACCGCCTGTGCAAGATTTGGCGCGAGCTGGTCATTGCCGGGAAAAGTGACGAGGACAAGGTCGATCTTGTCGAAGCGCCAAACGTCGATGAGGAGGAGTTGCCCGCCAAGTCCACCTCCGGCATGCTCAACTTCTTTATGGGCAAGACCGTCTATTCGGCGGCCAACCCCCTGCGCATCGCCTTTATCCATGAATTCACCTGTGCGACGTCGAGCTGGGACAGCCTGCACGACCAAGGGCGTCGGTATCTCGATGAGCACTTTGGAGGTATCGTGCGCACCGAGGCGTTTGAGGACTGTCACGATCCGGACGTGTTCTACGCCGCCGTGGAAACGGCTGTCAAACATGGAGCAAACGTCATCTTCTCGACCTCGCACCGCCTGATGGAATACACGCTCAGGGCTGCCGTTGAATATCCCCGGGTTCGGTTCCTTAACTGCTCCATCGGCCTTCCCCACCAAAACGTCCGTTCGTACTTTGGCAAGATGTACGAAGCCAAGTTTCTCCTGGGCGCCCTTGCCGCCAGCATGGCGGACAACCACCGCATCGGTTACCACGCGTCGGTCTTCGCCTCGGGTGCACTCAGCGAGATCAATGCCTTTGCGATTGGCGCCTCGCTGCTCGACCCCCGTGCGCAAATTATCCTAACCTGGGGCGATGTGCCCGCCGGAGGCCTTGCCGAGGCCATGTGCCGCGAAGGTGTAAGCGTCATGACCGGCGCCGACATGTCAAAGTCGCTCGAAGACCCCACGGCCTACGGACTCCACCGCCTGGTCGATGGCAAGGTTGCCGGCATTGCCATGCCGGTATGGAACTGGGGCCGATACTACGAGCTTATCGTGCGAAGTCTGCTGCATGGCACCTGGGACGAGACCAGTGACGACAGCCGGGTCCGCGCCGTCAACTACTGGTATGGCATGAGCTCGGGCGTTATCGACATTCGCTACGCTCCGGGCCTGCCCTATCAGACGCGCAAGCTTGTTCAGCTCCTCCGCAATGGCATCGTCGAGGGCTCCATCAATCCATTTGGCGGCGAGCTCCATAGCCAAGACGGCGTGGTGCAGATTGAGGGCTTTCCCCCACTGCCGAGCACGCAAATCGTCGAGATGGACTGGCTGGCAGACAACGTGGTGGGCACCATTCCGCAGCCTGACGATGAGCCGAAGGTCCGTGCTCTATGAAAATCCTTGCCATAGCCGATACCGAAGAGCGATGCCTGTGGGAGTGCTTTCGCAAGGAACGCTTTGAGGGTGTCGACCTAATTTTGTCCGCTGGCGATCTGGACCCGGACTATCTTGAGTTTTTGGTTACGGTCATCAACAGACCGCTCATCTACGTGCGTGGCAATCACGATGACCGCTACGCGCGTCATGCACCGGGCGGCTGCATCTGTGTCGAAGACACCGTATACGTGTATCGCGGCGTCCGCATTGCGGGGCTTGGCGGCTCCATGCGCTATCGAGATGGCGCTAACATGTACACCGAGCGCGAGATGGCCAAGCGCATGCGTAAGCTGTCCCGCAAAGTGAGGATGGTCGGCGGCTGCGACATCTTGCTCACCCATGCGCCCGCCGCCGGCATGGGCGATCTGGACGATTTGCCGCATCGAGGATTCGAATGCTTTAACACAGCGCTCGAGACATGGAATCCCAACTACATGGTGCACGGGCATGTGCACCAATGCTATGTTCGCGACTTTCAACGCGAACGCCAGCACGCATGCGGGACGACGATCATCAACGCCTGCGGCTATACGCAGTTTGAGCTGGACGACGCACGCTACCCCATCCGTGGATGGCAGGCAGCCTGGCTCAATTCGCAAACCATGCGCCGCGAGCTCAAGCGCCACGAGGCAATCGAGTCCTCAACCGCTAGAACCCCCTGGTAACCACCACAAAGGGGACAAGCACCTTTGTGGTGGTTCCGGACATCTCGACGCTACAGCGCGGCGATGACCTTATCGCCCATCTGGGTCGTGCCGAGGATCTTATCGGCAGGGGTGCTGGCGTCGGCGATGTCGCGGGTACGCCAGCCTTCGTCAAGCACACGCGCCACGGCATTTTCGATCCAAGCAGCCTGCCCACCCATGTCGAGCGCGTACGTGAGCAGCATTGCCGCCGACAGGATCTGCGCGAGCGGGTTAGCGATACCGAGCCCCGCGATGTCGGGCGCGCTGCCGGCGCTCGGCTCAAACAGCGACACGCCATCGCCCAGCGAAGCCGAGGCAAGCATGCCGAGCGATCCGGTAATCTGCGCCGCCTCGTCGGAGAGAATGTCGCCGAACATGTTCTCCGTAACTACGACGTCAAAGTCGGCCGGTCGGTTAATGAGCTGCATGGCGGCGTTGTCGACGAGCAGGTCCTCAAGCTCTACATCTGGATACTCCTCGTCATGCACGCGATGCACGACCTCACGCCACATGCGGCTCGTCTCCAATACATTGCGCTTGTCCACGCTTGTCACCTTGCCGCGGCGCTTGCGAGCTGCCTCGAACGCCTGGCGGGCGATGCGCTCAACTTCGTACTCGCGGTACTCCATTACGTCAACCGCGCGCTGGCCAGCCACACCGTCGGTGCCCGCACCGCCCTCGTCATAAAAGCGCTCGTGCTTGCCAAAGTAAATGCCACCGGTAAGTTCGCGGACGAGAACCATGTCAACGCCCTTGATGACTTCGGGACGAAGCGTCGATGCGCTGGCAAGTGCGTCGTAGATTTTTACGGGGCGAAGGTTGGTATAGAGGCCGAGTTCTTTGCGGATACGCAGCAAGCCTTGCTCGGGGCGCGGGGCCGCCGGATCGGTCGAATCCCACTTTGGGCCACCGACGGATGCCAACAGCACGGCGTCCGACGCCTTTGCCGCCGCAAGGGTTTCATCGGGCAGCGGATTACCGCACGTATCGATCGCCGCGCCACCAATCAGGTGATCCTCAAAGGCAAACTCTACGCCAGCGCGCTTGCCCACGGCAGCCAGCACCTTCTTACCTTCGGCAATAACCTCGGGCCCAATGCCGTCACCAGGAAGACAGCAGATCTTATGGGTCTTCTTCACGTTGCAGCTCCAGCTCTCGCTACTCGGCCCGTTTGCAAACGGATTATCCAGCTTGACCGTCATAATCGCTTACGCCTCCTGACCCTTTGCCGCGACAATCTTGGCACGCGTGCGCGCAACCAAACCGCCGGCCTCGATAATCTCGGCAATAAATGGCGGGAACGACTCAGCTGTAAAAGTCTCGCCAGTACGCTCGTTGGTGATGACACCCGCATCGGTATCGACCTTCACGGTATCGCCGGCACAAATCGCATCGACGGCTTCGGGGCACTCCATAATGGGCAGGCCCACGTTAATGGCATTGCGATAGAAGATGTGTGCGAAGCTCTTGGCAATAACACACGACACTCCTGCAGCCTTAATGGCAACCGGGGCATGCTCACGCGAAGAACCGCAACCAAAGTTCTCCTCAGCCACAATGATGTCACCGGGCCTCACGGCAGAGGCAAACGCGGGATCAATATCCTCCATAGCGTGCGAAGCCAAATGCGCATGATCCGACGAGTTCAAATAACGAGCAGGAATAATCACATCAGTATCAACGTCACGACCATATCGAAAAACCGAACCTTCAAAGTTCATATCATTCTCCGTTCAAACATGGAATGCGGGGGATTTGATATTTACTTACTTACTCGGACAGTCCTGCTCGCACGGAGAGCACATTAAGTGCTCTCCGGCTCGTGCGGAACTCGACGCAAGCAAATATCAAATCCCTCGTTCGCGTTTCGGCTACAAAAAAGCTAATGGTAAGTTAGCGTTCGCCTTCGGCGAACAAAAAAGTGCCAGGACTGTCCGCCGTAGCGAGCAAAGGTCGAAGGACCCCGTAGCCCCTATAGGTCAGACGGCAAGCATATGTGCCCCGCCACGGCAGAAGCAGCCGCCACGGCCGGCGAGGCCAGATAGACCTCGGACGTGGGGTCGCCCATACGGCCGACAAAGTTGCGGTTGGTCGTAGAAACGCAACGCTCCCCCGCCGCCAAAATGCCCATGTAGCCGCCCAGGCACGGACCGCACGTGGGCGTGGAGAACACACAGTTGGCATCTAGGAAAATGTCGGTCAATCCCTCCTTCATGCACTGGCGGAAGACCGCCTGGGTCGCCGGAATCACGATGCAACGCACCCCGTCGGCAACCTTATGGCCGCGCATGACTTCGGCCGCTGCACGCATATCCTCGATACGTCCGTTGGTGCACGAGCCGATTACCGCCTGGTCGATCATGATGTGACGGCTCTCGCTCACCGGATGGGTGTTGCTGGGCAGATGCGGCCACGATACACACGGCTTAATGTCGGCCGCGTCAATGGCAATAACCTGGGCATACTCGGCGTCTGGATCGGCGTGATACTCAACGTAATCACGCTCGCAGCGCCCCTTGAGCCAGGCGCGGGCAACATCATCGACCTCGATAATGCCCGCCTTGCCGCCCGCTTCGATCGCCATGTTCGAAATTGTCATGCGACCTTCCATCGACAGGCCCTCGATGGTGCTGCCGGCAAACTCCATGGCCTGGTACAGGGCACCGTCCACGCCGATCATGCCGATAATGTGCAGGATGATGTCCTTGGCGGTGGCACCGTCCTCAAGCTCGCCATTAATCTCAAAGCGAATCGTCGGCGGAACCTTAAACCATGCGCGCCCCGTGGCAATGCCCACGCCGGCGTCTGTTGAGCCCACACCGGTCGAAAACGCACCCAAGGCGCCATACGTGCAGGTATGCGAGTCGGCACCGATAATCAGATCGCCCGGGACCACCACGCCGCGCTCGGGCAGCAGGGCATGCTCAATGCCCGCGCAGCCTTGCTCGTAATAGTGCGTCACATGCTGCTCGTGCGCAAAATCTCGCATCTTCTTGGTCTGCTCGGCGCTCTTGATGTCCTTGTTGGGCGCATAGTGATCGGGCACCAGGCAAACGCGGTCGCGATCGAACACCTCGGTGGCACCCAGCTCGCGAAAGACATCGATCGCGATAGGTGCGGTAATATCGTTGGCGAGCACAATGTCCAGGTCGCATTCGACCAGCTGGCCCGGCTTTACCTCATCGAGCCCGGCGTGTGCCGCCAAAATTTTCTCTGCTACGGTCATGGGACGTGCCATGTGATTCCCCTCTCGTACGGGCGCATGCCCGGCTGGTGCCTGTTACTTTCCCGCCTTGGAACGGTTGGTCTGAATCATGCGGTTAATAGCGTTGATGTAAGCCTTGGCCGAGCTCACGATAATGTCGGTATCCGCGCCGCGGCCGGTGTAGATCTTGCCGTCCTCGGCGGTGATGCGCACCGTCACCTCACCGATGGCGTCGATACCACGCGTAATGGCCTTAACGTTGAACTCCGTCAGCTCGCCATGGGCAGAGATGGCCTTGTCGACCGCCTTGTAGGCCGCATCAACCGGACCAGTACCCGTCGAGCAAACCACCCGTGTCGCGCCGTCCTCGTCCGTGATGGTTGCCGTGGCCGTAGGAATGAGCGGATCGCCGCAGGAAACCTGGAGCGCGTCGAGGGTGTAGATCGCCTTGACCTCGCGCTGGCGCTCCTGAGTCATCGACTCCAGGTCCTCGTCAAATACTTCCTTCTTTTGATCTGCAATCTCCAAGAAGCGCTGATAGATCGACTCGAATTCCTCATCGCCAAACGTATAACCCAGCTCAGCGAGACGATGGCGCAGTGCCGCATGGCCCGAACGTGCCGAAAGGATAATCTCGGATCCCGCTGCACCCACGTCCTTGGGATCGATAATCTCGTAGGTGTCACGCGCCTTGAGCACGCCATCCTGGTGAATGCCCGAGCTGTGTGCAAACGCATTAGCGCCCACAATGGACTTGTTGGGCTGCACATTAATGCCAGTAATTGAACTGACGAGCTTAGATGCGCGCGTGAGCTCGGTTGTCACGATATCGGTATGTGCATCCAGATCCTGCTCGTGCATCCTCATGGCCATGACGACCTCCTCGAGCGCCGTGTTGCCCGCGCGCTCGCCCAAGCCGTTGACGGTGCACTCGATCTGCGTCGCGCCATTGCGGACCGCCTCGAGTGCAAGGGCTGTGGCCATGCCCAGATCGTTATGCGTGTGAACCGAAATCGTAACGCCCTCGATGCCGGCCACGCGATCGCGCAGATCGCGAATACGGGCGCCAAACTCCCAAGGCATGTTATAGCCCGTGGTGTCCGGAATATTCACGACCGTAGCGCCGGCCTTGATCGCTGCCTCGATAATGCGGACCAGGAACTCCTGATCGGAGCGGCCCGCATCCTCGGCATAAAACTCGACATCGTCGACAAACTTACGAGCGTGCTTTACGGCGTGAATAGCGCGCTCGATAGCCTCGTCTTCGGTCATATGGAGCTTGTCGCGCAAATGGCTGGGACTCACACCCAGACCGGTATGGATACGGGGCCTCTGAGCCGTCTTGAGGGCTTCTGCGGCCACTTCGATATCCCTGTCGACCGCACGGGTGAGACCGCATACCGTGCACCGGTCACCCGCGATCTTGCCAATCTCCTGTACGGAACGATAATCACCGGGGCTCGAAATAGGAAATCCCGCCTCGATCACGTCGACATTCATACGTACCAGCTGGCGTGCAATAACGAGCTTTTCCTCGGTATTCATGCTGGCGCCGGGAGACTGCTCCCCGTCACGAAGCGTTGTGTCAAACATTGCGATTTTGCGGCTCATGATTTCCTCCTGACAGGCTAAAGATACAGTTGGCTTTCAGGAGAGATGGAGTGCCTCAAGATAGAATAATACCCGTGTCGCTCATCACGCCCAAAAGCGGCGGAAGATAGCGCACCCGGGTACAACTAATCGTTATAGCGAAATTACAACCCTAGCGCGCTATCCAATCTAGTAGCGCTAGGCCTAGGAGCTGCTGTTTGTTATAGAACATGTCTGGCTCCTTTCAGCCTCGGGTATTCACTACATTGGGCTAAAGTGTAACACAGGCAAAACGACGCGCAACGGGGATTTTGAACCAAAACCACCACAAAGGCGCCTATCTCCTTCGTGTTGGTTTTGGCCCGAAATAGCAAGGAACCCGGTCCTGCACGAGACAGAACCGGGTTCCTTTAGCAATGCTTGCTTTGCTCAGGCAGTAACTAGAAGTTACTCAGCCAGGAAGTCACGCTGGACAGCGGGATCGACCTTGACGCCAGGGCCCATGGTGGAAGACACAGAGATGGACTTGACGTACTTGCCCTTAGCAGAAGAGGGCTTGACGCGCAGGATCTCGGTGTACAGGGCAGCGTAGTTCTCAACGAGCTGCTGCTCAGAGAAGGACTTCTTGCCCAGGGGCACGTGGCAGATGCCATAACGGTCGGCGCGATACTCAACGCGGCCGGCCTTGAGCTCGGAGACCATCTTGGCGACGTCCATGGTCACGGTGCCGAGCTTGGGGTTCGGCATGAGGCCACGGGGACCAAGGATCTTACCGATGCGGCCAACCTTGGCCATCATGTTCGGCGTAGCGATAGCGGCGTCGAAGTTGATCTCGCCCTTCTGGATCTGGGCGACGAGCTCGTCGGAACCGATGATGTCGGCACCGGCAGCCTCGGCCTCACGGGCCTTCTCGCCCTCGGCGAAGACGGCAACACGAACGGTCTTGCCGGTGCCGTGGGGCAGGGAGATGGAACCACGGATGTTCTGGTCAGCCTTACGAGTATCGATGCCCAGACGGAAGTGGGCCTCGACGGTCTCGTCGAACTTGGCGGTGTCGAGCTCCTTGATGAGCTTGGCAGCCTGAAGGGGGGTGTAGAGCGTGGCGCGGTCGACCTTCTCGGCAGCGGCGTTATAGCTCTTACCATGCTTAGCCATGTGCATTACCTCCTGTGGTTAAACGGGCGTGAGCCCTCCCACATCGTATCGTGTGCCCTATTGCACACATTTAACGGGCGCCCCGGTCGGAGCACCCGTCGTTACCTAGAAAAACGCTACTCAGCGATGGTGACGCCCATGGAACGGGCGGTACCGGCGATGATCTTCTTGGCGGCGTCAATGTCGTTGGCATTGAGGTCCGGCATCTTGATCTCGGCGATCTTGGTGAGCTGCTCCTGAGAGAGCTGGCCAACCTTGTCGGCCTGGGGCTTAGCGGAACCAGACTTAAGGTTCAGCTCCTTCTTGATGAGGTGAGCCGCCGGCGGAGTCTTGGTGATGAAGGAGAAGGACTTATCCTCGTAGACAGAGATCTCAACGGGGATAATGTCGCCCTTCTTGTCCTGCGTCTCGGCGTTAAAGGCCTGGCAGAACTGCATGATGTTCACGCCAGCAGCGCCCAGGGCGGGGCCGACGGGAGGAGCGGGGTTAGCGGCACCAGCAGGAATCTGGAGCTTAATGACGTTGGCAACCTTCTTCTCAGCCATGGTCATTCCTTTCGAATCACGAGTGTGAAGTACTTGCTATATCGTAAGCACGCACGTGTTAGAAGCACTCCTGAGATGAGCAGTCACAGAAGAAGCACGCTCGCGCGAACGGACGAAAACTTAAGCGATGACAGCGACCTGGTTAAAGTCGAGCTCGACCGGCGTCTCGCGGCCAAAGATCATCAGCGTGACCTTGAGCTTGCCTGCCTCGGCGTTAACCTCGGAGACCTTGCCATCAAAGTCGGTAAGCGGGCCATCGGTGACGCGGACGGACGTACCAACCTCAATATCAACCGACGTACGCTTGGGCGAATCGCCCTTACCGGGACGACGAGTCATCTTATTGTACTCGTCGCGGGAAAGCGGAGCGGGCTTGCCGTTGCCGCCCAGGAAACCGGTGACGCCGGGCGTGTTGCGAACACACGTCCATGCATCGTCATCCATCTCCATGCGAACCAGGACATAACCCGGGAAGATCTTAGAATCCTTGGTCTCGCGCTTGCCACCCTCTTTGATCTCGGTGACGCGCTCCATAGGAATCTCAATATCAAAGATACGATCCTGCATGCCCATGGTCTCGATGCGATGCTCGAGATCGGACTTAACGCGGTTCTCGTATCCAGAGTAAGTGTGGACGACGTACCAACGCTTAGACATGGTTTAGCCCCTCAATCCAGAGAACAGAGCAAGAGCCTCGCCAAAGCCAGCATCGAGCAGAGCGATGACGACGCCGACGACGATCAGAGAAGCGCAAACGACGACCGAGTAGTTCACGAGCTCCTTCTTATCGGGCCACGTGACACGCTTCATCTCGGACTTCACCGAAGCAAAATACTTCTTGGTGCGGGCGAAGAAACCGGGCTTCTCGTTCTTCTTGGACTTCGCAGCCTTCTCGCTCTTCTTGGCAACGGCCTTCTTGGCCTCAACCTTGGAGTTGGCGGCAGCTTTGTTGGCAGGCGCCTGCTGCTGTGCCTTCTTCTTGTTCTTCTTGTTGGCCATTTGGGTTACCTCCGCGCAATGCGCTTATACATGAGTAAACCGTAAGCCCCCAAATGGGAGCTTACGGAATAATGACTGGCACGCCAGGAAGGACTCGAACCCTCAACACTCGGTTTTGGAGACCGATGCTCTACCAATTGAACTACTGGCGTATGTGACTAGAGACTAGCGAGTCTCTTTGTGCAGCGTGTGGTGACGGCACCAGGGGCAATACTTCTTGATCTCCATACGATCAGGCATGTTCGCCTTGTTCTTAGTGGTCGTATAGTTGCGGCGCTTGCACTCAGTGCACGCAAGAGTAACTAGAGTACGCATGTATCCTGAACCTTTCATATCCGCCCCGTACGGGCACGAGTTGGTACTTTATCAGCTCTACGTAAGTGCTGTCAACGAAAACCTCGCATCAATTGGTTCTCGGTAGATCCATTCATATTTGGAACACATCAATGAAGCCAACGAGATCTAATCGATTCCTCACACTCAACTTAAGAGCGAGCTAAGCGTAATCATCAGGCAAAAAGACCCACGTAGAAAAGAACCCGGCACCCATATAAGTGCCGGGTTCTCTAAGTCAGCTGTATCAGAGAGCTAATTTACTCAATGATCGTGGAGACGATGCCCGAACCGACGGTGTGGCCACCCTCGCGGATAGCGAAGCGCAGGCCCTCCTCCATAGCGATCGGGTGAATGAGGTCGCCCTCGATGGTGATGTGGTCACCAGGCATAGCCATCTCGGTGCCCTCGGGGAGCTTGACCGTACCGGTAACGTCGGTGGTACGGAAGTAGAACTGAGGACGATAACCATCGAAGAACGGGGTGTGACGGCCGCCCTCCTCCTTGGTCAGAACGTAGATCTCACCGGTGAACTTGGTGTGCGGGGTAACCGAACCGGGCTTGCAGAGAACCTGGCCGCGCTCGATGTCCTCGCGCTTGATGCCGCGGAGCAGCAGACCGACGTTGTCGCCAGCCTCGCAGAAGTCCATGGACTTACGGAACATCTCGATACCGGTAACGACGGTGTTCTGGGTATCCTTGATGCCGACGATCTCGACGGGCTCGTTGAGCTTGAGCTCACCGCGCTCGACACGGCCGGTAGCAACGGTACCACGGCCGGAGATGGTCATAACGTCCTCAACGGCCATCAGGAACGGGAGGTCGTTGTCACGAGCAGGCGTCGGGATGTACTCGTCGACGGCAGACATGAGCTCGCGAATGGCGTCCATCCACTTGGCGTCGCCCTCGAGAGCGCCCAGAGCGGAACCACGGATGACGGGGATGTCGTCGCCGGGGAATTCGTACTCGGAAAGGAGCTCACGGGTCTCCATCTCGACGAGGTCGATGAGCTCGTCATCGTCGACCATGTCGCACTTGTTCAGGAAGACGACGATGTAGGGAACGCCGACCTGACGGGCGAGCAGGATGTGCTCGCGGGTCTGAGCCATGGGGCCGTCGGTAGCAGCGATGACCAGGATAGCGCCGTCCATCTGAGCAGCACCGGAGATCATGTTCTTGACGTAGTCAGCGTGGCCCGGGCAGTCAACGTGAGCGTAGTGACGGGCAGCAGTCTCGTACTCGACGTGGGAGACGGAGATCGTAATGCCGCGCTCGCGCTCCTCGGGAGCCTTGTCGATGTTCTCGAACGCAGTGAAGTCAGCCTTGCAGCCCTCGGTCTCGGAGAGAACCTTGGTGATGGCAGCGGTCAGCGTGGTCTTGCCGTGGTCGACGTGACCGATGGTGCCGATGTTAACATGCGGCTTAGTGCGCTCAAACTTCTCTTTGGCCATAAAGCCCTCCTCTAAACAGGTCGTCCCCGGACGGGACTATGCCTTTATACCATAGTGGCCTCTCAACATACTATTGAGAAGCCACCGTGTTACCTATGGTAGCGGTGACTGGATTCGAACCAGTGACGCCACGGGTATGAACCGTGTGCTCTAACCAACTGAGCTACACCGCCGGATGGAGCCTGCAACCAGACTTGAACTGGTGACCTCTTCGTTACCAACGAAGTGCTCTACCGACTGAGCTATACAGGCACTTGACGGGTGGGAGCTATAGGATTCGAACCTATGTAGGCAGAGCCAACGGGTTTACAGCCCGTCCCCATTAACCACTCGGGCAAACTCCCAATCGTTCAAGTATCCGCAGGTTCTTTGGTCTTTTGGGCCTCCGCCCCCGCGAACGAAAAAGATAATACGATGCAACCTTGGGGGCTGTCAACGAAAACCTCTAAATACACGGTGCCGGGCGTATCTATATACCTTTGACCTGCGGTTTTGCTCAATTTAGATATGAAGGACGGCGGATTTGGCTGCGCTGGCGACATTTCCCGAGGGAACACTTTGGTATGGTGGAGTACCCTTGCGGTATCGACTTTCGATACCGATCCTCGTGCGTCCGAATATCCTCGCTCAACCAGGATGACTGGGACCGGTCCGGCCTTTGTCTCGATCTGTAACATTTAGAGAACATTTTCTCCCCTATCTGTTACAGATCGAGATGTTTCCCTGGCGGTCTCCCGTTTATCTAAATCTGTAACAGCAAGAACGGTTTTCCTTCCCTAGTTGTTACAGATCGAGATGTTTCGCAGAGACCCTAGCTTACGCCTCATTCTGTAACAGTTAGAACGGTTTTCCGCCCCTTCGTGTTACAGATCGAGACATTTATCTATTCTCGCCTTACATCCACGACATCTGCCCAATCGATAACGTCGTAGTCATCATCGCTTCGCCAGACAACACACTTGGGTCGTGAATCCGCTTGGGCCGCACCATCCCTCGCCGCTTGTGGACGACTCGCAAAGAAGCGGCCAAGCTCAGCTCGCGGCAAGATAATCCCTTGCACGCTCCCGCCACCCGCGAGACACACACGCGCCCAGCGACCAGCCTTTTCATATAAGAGCCAATTGGCAACCTGCGAAGATCTGCCCTCAGGCACTTTATCCCCTGGAATATCAGGAACAAACATGGGGTCGACCTCCTCCAGTTGAGCAAAGCCCATCCCCTCCAAACGCGAACCAAGTTTCTCCTTAGCGTAACCGCTCAGCTCGCGCTTGATCATGCCTGCAATACGCCGAGCCGTCCTACCATGAGGATCAAACCGGCTGCATCCGCGCTCATAGGCAGCCAGCGCATCCATAAGCACATAGACCTCGCTCAAATTGAGCGGCAGCGCCAGCGGGTGCACCGAGGACCTGAATTCGCCGCGATACCCAAACTCCTCGGCTACGCACATGCCGCCGATACGCACGCCATCGCGAATCCTGGCACGGCGCTCCCCCACCGCGTTCTTGCTACACAGCAAAACGTTATAGGCGATGTCTTCCTGCGAGCGCTCTTCGTGGGAAACGGTGAGCATAATCAGGTCTGCCTCTTCACCGCCAATAAAGGAATCCTTGAGCTCGTAGCCCTTCATGCCTTTGTTGGGCGGCTCGGCCGCAAGCAGCGCAAAAAGCTCGTGCACCTGATGGTAGAGAGCAAGGCGTCCCTCCAAATATGGACCATCGGGTCCATTTGCATATGCTTTGATGTGCATACGCAAGCTCCCCGTATCGACGGGCGCTACCGCCATCTGGCTAATAGCATAACCCTCGCCTGGACGGGAAATCATATCGTTGAGCTCGGCCGCATCTGGCATGTTTCTTTTTATGAACTGTCCAAGCAGCATTGGCGGCGCCCGCCTTTCTAATCTTTAACCTATCGATTTTTTCTCTTCGAGTCCACCTCAAGATAGCGCTGGATTTTGTCGAGCGACAGATTGGTCCGGCCCAGGGACTCTGCCGCCGTCAAAATCTTCTGTGCAAGATTTGATCCAAAGTAGTAAATCACATCCCCGTTGGCGATTCGCTCAACGTATTCGTCTCCAATTTTGTTAATGAGAGAGAAAAACTCGGGGCACAGCATGGGATAACGCTCGGCTATTTCCGTAATCCCCGCATGGCCAAAATCGGCAACATCCTCGCACTGGCGCTCAAGATCTTCGATACCGTGACCATTAAGACCACGCCCGCAGGAAAAAGCAAGACCGCGAGACAGGGCAGTTTTGACGCGTTGCTCCTGCTCGTCCGATAGCTTTCCACCCAATAGGGCTCGCATCATGATCTGGCAGCAAGCGTACGTAGGTCGATAGAGAAAATCGACACGTGCATCACTGGGCATATGGCAATAGCTGCTCAGAGGAAAACAACCGTCTTCTCGTTGAGACTCGAGAATGGCATCGAGGGACTCGCGCCAATCCGGATCGTTATCCAAGCCATAATCGCGAAAGTAGCGTAGTAGCTGCATCTGCATATCCATGACACAAGTACTGACGATCGGCTTATCTGTTTCCCTGTCCCTGCCGGCAATGTCGCAAAGAGGGTAAATCATGGTCTTTTTCCTTTCCGTAGACCTGATGCCAACGATTCCGTTTCGCTGACCTTGTTGATCCCATTCTCTTTTGTGGGGCCATATCAAACGACCAAGCAGTGCTTGGTTATTGTGGGCTGGAGGGTTAACTGGGCGGAATCACATACCGTTGCAGGTGCACCCATACGCAACGTCGCCGAGACGCCCCACCCTCTACCTCCGCATGTGCGACACTCCACAAGCAACTAATCATCGCCAGAATGTTTTACTGAGATAAGGTCGATCAGCTTGGGAGATTTCGCAAGAAGGCACGCTTGGTCACGTACTGCGCCCTTGCCATCGCCGTCGTATTTGCCCTCATTGCGGGCGGATTCCCCAATAGGCTCAGGAATCTCGTGGCTGTCGATAACGCCAGCGCTATTGTCAAGAGTTATCACGGCGAGCACTCGGTCATTCGACTGACGTTTTAGGCGATACAAACCAAAAGCGTGCCGGCGGCCACAGGTTGTTGCTCAACAAATACGCTGCTGGCTGTGGCATACTTTAATTTACTAATGTATCGAGAAAGAGAGTGTCATGGTCCCTTCGGGTAACGGCTGCAGCCAGATCATCATCATTGCTTTGGGCATTTGCCTTGGCCTGACTATGTTTGCGGTCTGTGGCTAAACGATTCAGATCTGCGCTTATTTCCAGCGCAAATCTTCTGCCGCTGCTTGCCGGCATCGTGTATCTCGTTAACAGATACATTGCGAGCTTCGACTTTTTCCTCCCCTACGACTTCGCCCATTATCAGCTCGGAGATCTGTGCGGAGGAATCATTTTTCCCGCCTACGTAAACGTCCTCTGCGAAACGGTGAGTGGAAAAACACCGATATGCAACCTTGCAAGCAGTCTGGCATTATCGGTGGGATGCTCAATCTGCTGGGAAGTACTTGCGCCCATGGTGCTCAAGTTTAGTACCCCAGACCCACTTGATGCCTGCATGTACGTTATCGGCGGCATCTTGTATCTCGTCGCTTTTAAGCTAACGGCGGGTAATCGAAAATAGCTGTGCACTGGAATCGAACCATACGCTTCAATTCATGTACGTGCGGTTCGATTCGGACTTCATAGCAACGCCCCAAACCGCAATGCAAGTCTCCCAATAATTGGAAGACGGGATTCACCAGCGACGCCATTTTGATTTGATCGGCAGCAGATCTTCAACGAACTTGCCGGTCCATTCATTTGGCTCCAACCCTCGAATCTCGAAAATGGCCTCGAAATCCTCCTTGCTGAGACGGTAACCGAAACGCGTATTTAGCCGCATCTCAGATTCTGCCTGCCAGATTTTTGCCCGGGCCGGAGTCATCGAGCGGATAATCTGAGAATACGTTTCATGCCACTCTCCATCGTCATCCTCGTATCGCCCTCTACCGAGAATACTTTCGACCTGAGGCTCGAGCATGCCGGAAAGGCTCGAAATGTCACGTCGCCCGCTCGGCCGCTTGACGGGAACAGGGATAACATCCTCGGCAAAAAGCTCATCAAGCGGAATATCAACCTTATCCCAACCGAGACCGATAAAGGGACGCTTCAAGATGTCATCCGGGTCAGAAAATCGAAAATGGAAGAGCTCGGTCTCGAGAACGTAATTGCCCACCAAGACAAGCTTCCCATAATGCGGCATCGGAGAATCCAGCCACGCCACCGCGTAACGTCGTTCCCCCATCGACGGAAATTGATCGATATCGATAACTGTCGGCATCTCAACGCCCCAATCGGAAGGCAACAGGAATCAGGGACTACTCCGTTCCCTGGATCACGGTCAGCAAATCCTCGTAGCTGTGCACCACGTCATAACGCACGTCCTCGTCCGAGAACTCATTGAAAAGCTTGCGCGCGCAGGCGATCTTGCCGCGCTCGATGTCGCGCAGCGTGAGACTGTCCATGCTACCCTTGGTCTCCGCGACGAAGAACACGTGGCGCACGCTCCCCTTCTCGAAGGCGATGGCCCAGTCAGGCGCATAGTTGCCCACCGGCGTCGGGATCTTAAAGGACCTCGGCAGCTTGGCGTAAACCGCAACCTTACCCTCAGCAGAATCGAGGTCTCGTGCGAAATCGCGCTCGCCCTCGGAATCCCAAAACACGTAGTCCTGGATGCAGCGGCTCGTCTCCAGCGCCCGGCCAACGTTCTCGGGCATGCGCTCGGCGAAGATGGTGGAATCGTATCGCTCGTCGAGTTTATGGTACGTGATGTGGTCCACCACCATCGTCGCCTTCTCGGCCAGGATGCAACGGGAGACCTTGGCGATAAACTCCTCAGGGTTATCGCGGAACATGCGGAACTTGACGGGGGCTATGCCCTTGAGGATCGCCGCCGCGCTCCTGCGCGTGATGCGTGCCGCGGTTGCGACTTCGCCCAGCAGGTCGTACGTAACGCCCGAGACATCCTCGCCCACCTCGTAGTCGCGCCTCGTGGCATCGCCGAACGACTCACCGCGTTCAAGGTTCTCCCGCGTCTGGGTCGAACGCTGCGCGGCGGTCGTCATGACGTAGGACGCCTTGGCCACAAACAGTTCGCGGTTAATGCGGTCGATTGCCTTAGCCCGCAGCTCATCGTCGTCAAAATCGACGGTGTAGGAGTGCTTGGAGTTGATCTTGTTCCAAAGTTCCTGGAACTCGGCGCGCGCGAAGTTGGCGTTGAGCGGATTTTCGCGAACCTTGGGCTCGTTGCCGTTACGGATGTAGTCGTCGAGCGCATGCTCGTCGTAGACGCTCTTCACCAGTGCCTCGATATCCTTGCGATAGGCATAGAGATGCTCGGGCAAGTCGTCGTCGGTAACGGACGTAAGGCCCGATTCCTTGAACTTCTGCGTAGGCACGCCCTCGCGATCGATGAGGCCGTACTGCACGAGCGCGAAATAGACATCGTGTGCATCTTCCTGCGTGAGCGCATAGGTCTTTTCCTCGTCCGCCTGAACGGCAAAGCCCTTGAGGAACTCCTCCGTGACCGCCTTGGGACGCTCGCGAAGTGCGCTCTTCGTGTCCTCCTGCAGCGCCTTCGTGAAATCGCTGTAGCTCTCGCTTGCGATGACGGTGAGCGTGTTGACGCGCTGCACCTCCTGCTCGCCCAGTGCCTCCAGGTCCTGGCGCTCGCCGTCCCGGTTCACGCACAGGCGCAGGCCGCGGCCCACCTCCTGGCGCTTGCCGGTCTCGGAATCGGAATGCTTGAGCGTGCAGATCTGGAACACGTTGGGGTTATCCCAGCCCTCGCGCAGGGCAGAGTGGCTAAAGATGAAGCGCGTGGGCTCGTCAAACGACAGCAGGCGCTCCTTGTCCTTGAGGATGAGGTCGTAGGCACTCTCGTCATCGGACTCATCGCTGCCGCGCTTGAGCTTGGAGTTAACCGAATGCCCCTTCTTGTCGATGGAGAAGTATCCCTTGTGCGT
This sequence comes from Collinsella sp. LCP21S3_D3, assembly GCF_052118305.1. NCBI lineage: Bacteria > Bacillati > Actinomycetota > Coriobacteriia > Coriobacteriales > Coriobacteriaceae > Collinsella > Collinsella sp. LCP21S3_D3. The sequence goes on along the minus strand of NZ_JBQKHK010000007.1, from coordinate 36,946 downwards.
CGCATGGACGTCGATGCCGCGCAGCCATTCCAGGTAGCGGCGACGTACTTCACCAAGGCCCGCATCGAGCGAGGCATCGAGATTCTGCTGCCCACGGCCATACTCCTCGATGGCGCGCGCATATTCCTCCTCAAAGATACGGCCGTACTCCCCCAGGCCCTCCTCGCCGTCGTCATCATAGACGCGGTACTTGGCGACCTCATCGATAAAGAAGAGCGACAGGCACTTGATGCCGCGCGCAAACAGTGCCTCTTCCTTTTCCAGATGGCTCTTGATAGTCTCGCGGATCTGAACGCGGCGCATATCGCGATCGGAGGAGTCGCCGTAGACGTCGCCGCGGCAAAGCTCGATGCCGTTGAGGAACTTGACGTAGCCCAGCTGGGCATCGCTGTCCGGGACGATCTCGGACACGGTGAACCCGTCGCGGTACGCCTCGAGCTCGCCGGACGCGGGATAGATGTCGTCCTGCTCGTAGAAACCCTGTGCACGCTTGGAGATAGAGCCAGAGGCGTTGAGTCTCTTGAACTCGATAACGGCCTGAGGCGGCTTGTTCTTGGAGATCTTGATATCCTGAAGGTATAGGTAACCGTCGGTACCGCGCATGTTCTTGAGCTCGAAACCCTTGACCTCGATGCGCTTGACCAGGCGCTGGTTGAATGCGTCGAGTGCGTCCAGCACATAGACGGCGTCGTGGCGGTCGCGATGCGTCGCCGAATAGTTGAGGCACGCGATGGGGCGGAAGCGGGCGATGCCCGCCTGGGTGGCCCTGCCGCCCATCTTCTGCGGCTCGTCCAGGATGACGATGGGGTTGTTGGCGGCGATCACATCGATGGGGCGACGGCTCGCGAACTCGTCGCGCTCGGAGTACATGATGCGGGCCTCCTTGGAGCGTCCGCCCTCCTTCATGGACGTGTTGAACGCCTGCATGTTGATGACCATGACGTTGATATCGGAACTCGCCGAGAAGCGGTCGATATCGCCCAGACGGCTGCTGTTGTAGACAAAGTAGCGGATGGCCTTGCCGTACTGCTCAAAAAAGTGCTGCTCGGTATTCTTGAGCGATTTGTAGACGCCCTCGCGGATGGCGACGGACGGCACCACGATGATGAACTTGGTCCAGCCATAGAGACGGTTGAGCTCGAGCATGGTCTTGGTGTAAACGTAAGTCTTGCCCGTGCCCGTCTCCATCTCCACGTCAAGGTTTACCGGGGCGGGGCCAGCAGCAAGCGACGAAGACTCGACGATGCGATTGCGGCGCTGCACCTTGTGAATGTTCTCGAGCAGCGTAGCGGAGCCAAGGGCAATCGGGGCATTCGCGTAGCCCTCGGATGCCTGAACCTGTGTCTCAAGACCCGGCAGCACTTCAGTGCCGTCGCCGCCCACCGCGCGACCGAGATCACGCAGATAGAGCGAGGCGCCAGAATTGGGCTGGCCGGCAAAGACATCGGTCACCGCGCGCGCAGCCTCAGTCTGATACGGCTGAATTTTGAACTTGAACTGCATCTGAGCACTCCATTGCTGTTTCCATCAAAGTGACAATGATTATCGCTCGAATAGTTCCAGCGCAAAATACTTCATTACCTGGCATTTTAATCCGATTTTGGCCGTTATAAATTGACTGTGCAGCAAAAAGAGGCTTGACAGGTTAATATGGGCATAGCTACAGTTACCAGTAGATGGTAACTGTTACCATCTACTATGTGAGAGGAGCACGTATGGCATCTTTAGTTGGAAGGAGGCTGGGCGCACTTTTGGCAGAAAAGGGAATGAGCCAGAAGGAGCTTGCCGCGAAAACCGGACTTACCCCAGCAGCTATTAGCAGATACGTCAGCGGAGCACGAGAGCCGCGACCCATTACAATTGCCGCCATCGCAAGAGCACTCAATGTTGCACCCGAAGCAATCACAGGAAACAACAATCAAAAAGAGACCGATGATGCAATTCGTCTGATAGCGCGCAATGCGCACAGCCTCAGCGAGGAACAAAGGGCCGAATTAATCGCCGCCTTAGCCAAGCGTTAATAGGAGGAATTCATTGCTCGAACGCCAGCACCAGAAAGAAATCGAACGAGCCGTTATCGAGATGCTGCAAGATTACGATCTTGCGAAATACCCGATAAGCGTAGGAGCAGCTGCGGAAGCGCTAGGGGTTAAGATCGTTCCCTACTCTTCCCTCGACCCTCATATGCGAAATGCGGCATTTGCCGTATCGAGCGATGCCTTCACCATTGCCGACGCCGAATATAATTCGGCCACTCTTGCTGTCAACGATGTAAGTGGCTCAACCTACAACAGGTCACGCTTTTCGGGCGCCCACGAGCTGGCTCATATTTTTTTAGGGCACAGCGAAGAAAACCCCTTTAAGGAAGCAGAGGCGGACTATTTTGCTGGATACCTACTGGCCCCACACCCATTAATACTAACGTTGCCAAAAGGCGCTGCCGTTACAGAACGTTTTGGCGTCAGCGGCAAATGCGCCAGTTTTGCCATAGACCAAGCAAATAACCGTCGCAAGGAAAATTCATTCTGGGAACCCCATGAGCAGTGGCTTGTTAGTAACGCCGTATGGAGAGGAGGCGGTCTTATTGGGCGTGCTTAGATAAAACGGCTGCTCCTGCGCCAACAGAAGCAGCCGATCTGGAGTCGACAAGGACTCGCGTTGCTGCGTTTAGTATAGGCTTCATTGTTTCCGTTATGCCTATATTCCTGTCGAATTCAGCGCAAGCCTAAAAAAACAAGTTGAATATCGATAGAAATGAGGTTGCCATGGGCAGCTTAAGTAACTATGACACTTTTCATACCAGATACTATTCTGGCGTAACCTACGCCGGAGATTTCGAAATGCCCGTAATTAACGGGACCGATCAAATACCCGAACGAGTCGTTCGCTTTTCTGATTCAAAATCTCGCAAGCGCGACGACCCTTCCACATGGGTGGTTCCATATGAGTACGACGTCAAGCTCCGTCTTTCTGGAACAACCCCTTTAAATACATGGATCGGCTCCTCGAACATCCAGGAATCGTTTCCTGGGACTTCAGCATGTACAGAAACATGCCGTTTGCCCTGCAATACTGGAATTGCTTCAGGGGAAGGCTGCTCGGAAGCCTCTATGAGCGTTGTGGCGGAGCATGCATACCGAACATAAGGCCAACCGACAGGCGTAGCTATATATACGCCTTTGACGGCATTCCGACCGAAGCAACCATAGCCATGGGTACGATCGGCGCATTAAACACCGCAGATGACAGGGCAGTCTTCAAGGCATATGTCGATGAGTCTGTCTCTCGCCTCCGCCCCAAAAACATCATCGTCTATGGAACAGCGCCAGACGACATCTTTGATTCCGCATTGGACGCAGGGGTCAACGTTAAAAGCTATCCAACGCAAACTGCGCTAGCCCATCAGACGGAGGCGGCATAATGGGCGGGGGATATGGACGAGGCTTAGACTTTGGCGCGACCTGGGGATCAGGCAAATTGCCGCTGGCTGGATTTGAACCCGAGACGCTTCCCGAGGTCAACATTCAAATCGGTCGCAGCCTAAGCGCTAAAGCCTTAAACTACGACATTAAAGACCCCCACACTGGTCGGATCTTTAGATTTCTAGAGGGCACAACCATACGCAATGTAGAGGTGTTTGCCGGCAAAGGTGTAAGAAACAAACTCAACCCAAAAGTTGCTTTAGGCCTGAGTCAACAAATTGGAGGGCGCCCTCGCGATTGGAAGCACGTCAAAGGAATCGGCGTCGTTGATTACAACGGGCAGAGCAGAGAAGCCGAAGTTCATTGGTTCGAAGCCTCTGGCCAACCGAAGGTCAAATTCAAGATTAAGAGGTGGTTGTCGTGAAAGTAAAATACCTGGGCGAAACTTCATTCCTCGAGCTTACCAACGGTAAGGTCTACACGGTCCTATCCGTAGAAAAGGACTGGTATCGCATTGTCGACGACAGCGGAGAGGATTACCTGTATCCGCCGGAAGATTTCGAAGTTGTGGACCCCGCAAGCGAAACGGGCGACTAGGTCTTGTTTGAGCCGCCATGGCTCAAAGTTACATTCAACGAGTTGATACCCGTCATTAAATCGGGCCGTCACTCAACCAGCGGCGGCCCGATGCACTTTAGATCACCTTACGGATGGTGTCGGGACTGAAGGTTTTGAAGAGCTCTTCGAGGTTTGCCACGGCGGCGTCGTTGGAGAAGCATGCGTCGCGGAAGACCGCGTAGAGCGGACGCTCTTTGGCGATTGCCTCCAACGCCACGGTATCGACATCCTCGTCAAAGCAGGCGATAAGCTGGCCATCGTTGACGTCGAAGCACGCCTTGCCGCCGATTTCGCGCTCAGCGATTTTGGCGGAGTACTCGATGCGGAATGCGGGCAAGACCTGAAAGAGCAGGCCAAGCGGCGCAGCGCCTTCGGCGGCATTGTCGGCGAAGAGGTCGAGCTGAGTCTGGTCGTACTGGTCCGGTGCAGCGAACTCATCTTTGAGGCAGGAGTCATCTACACGCAGCACGCGGAAACCGATATCGGGCACGGGCTTGGGCCCGGCGCCGAGTTCGAGCTGCTCGTTGGCCTTGTCGATTTCGGTCTTAATCTTCTCGCCAGCTCGGCGAATACGCTCCTCACCGACGTTGCACAGATTGTCCCAGCCGCCAGGAGTCTCTTCGGGCAGTTGAACGAGGACAAAGCGCCTATTGCCACCGTCCTCGGCATTCTTGCGCATAGCGGCTTCTGCTGTGGTGGCAGACCCAGAGAAGAAGTCCAGGACAATGGAGTCCTTGTCGCTGGCGATGGTTAGGATGCGATCGACCAGGCGAACGGGCTTTGGGGTGTCGAAAGGTGCGGAGCCGTCGAAGAGAGATTTGAGCTGCTTCTTTGCCTCGTCGGTATGACCAACCTCGGAGTAGGACCATAGGTTGGTGGGCATCTTCCCATCCATCTCGTCAAGATAGCGCTTACAGGCCATGCCCCCATTACCACCACTTGTAAAGTACAAGACGGGCCAGCTGCCCTCTTCATATCGTGCTCTGGATCGTGCGTATGTTGTCTCATCAGGATTCTTTAGCATGAGGGCTTTAACATCCCGACGTACTTCGTTAGCAGGCAGATTACATATCTGCGCTCGGCGCTCTTCATCATGAATATCAACCCATTCATAATCAGCCCATTCACTCATCAAGCTGAGCATGCTGTACCCGCCGAACGGTCGACATCGACCGTTCGGCGGGTACAGTAGCTCGCCTGTGAGTGGATGCTGAATGGCATATACCATACCTTGGTGTGTAGCGGCACCGGGTGCCGACGCGTCCCCCGCCTTCCAGGGGCGCGGGTCGCCATCCGGACTCGAGTAGCGGCCATCCATCTCGGCAGTTCTTGGCAGTCTGCCCGGTATCCACTCGGGGCTCTTCGAGTACGCCAGGATATGCTCAACCTCAGATGGAATCCCCTTCGAATCGTTTCTCGGCGAATAGGTCTTCTGCCAGGCAATATCTCCAACAAAGCAAGAAGCACCAAACACCTCGCCGCAGATGGCGCGAAGGTTCTTGGACTCGTTATCGTCAATGCTAATAAAGATTGCACCGTCGTCGCTCAACATATCCCTAGCCAGCATGAGCCTCGGATACATCATCGAGCACCAGTCGGAGTGGAAGCGGCCGTTGGACTCGGGGTTGGCTACAAGGCGGCCACCCTCCTCGTTGTAGTCGCCGTTCTGGGCGTCGTATTCCGCCCGCGCCTTGGAGAAGTCATCGTCGTACACGAAGTCACTACCCGTGTTGTAAGGTGGATCGATATAGATCAGCTTAACTTTGCCGGCGTAGGTCTCGCGCATGATCTTGAGGGCCTCGAGGTTGTCGCCCTCGATGTAGAGGTTCTCGGTGCTCTCCCAGTCCTTGGACTTCTCGGGGCAGGGGCGCATAGTCTTCTTGGTGGGGCGGCGCGCCTCGAGCTTGGCCTCTCGCTTGCCGGGCCAGGTGAACTGGTAGCGCTCGCGCGGGCCGTCCACGACCTCGCCGGAGAGGTCGTCGCGCAGGGCATCGAAGTCGATGGCGAGCCTGACGTTGCCGTCGGCGTCCGCCGCCTCGGTCACTACGTCAGGGAAGAGCGCGGCGATCTTGGCGATGTTCTCCTGCGTGAGGTCGGGGGTCTCCCGGCTGATCTTCTCCATCGTTGCTACTCCTCCTCAAGCCGCCTAAGCTCGGCTTGCTTCTTTTTCATCTGTAAAAATAGCTCGTTCTTTCGGACAATCTGTCGTTCCATGCGGGCCTTGGTGTCGAGCGCGGAGACCTCCGCACGCAACCCGTCTATTTTCTCACGGCGATCGATTCTCGCCCAGACGTCGTGACCATCGAATTCTCCCAACGCGACTTGGGCGAGCATGGAATCCCATACCATGTCGAGATTGAAACCGTTCAAGGCAAGACGCTTGATATCCCGCGTCTCCAGCAGGCGACCCTCCTCGCAAATCGCGATATCGCCGGATCCGCCGTCGACAATCACGGCCTTGTTGGGCGTCGCGTTGCTCACCAGGCGCACGGCGCGCTCGGGCACCCGTTCCCCTTTGGGATCGATCCTCAGCACGAGAATCTCGTGTACCGCTTTGCCGTCGGCGATATTGGTCGTAGCCGGCTTGATGGAGTTCGCGACGATAATTGACGCCACGCCACCCGTAAGGTCACGCCGGGTGGCAGCATCAACGTCCATATGACGGTAGAAGGCCTCTTTGGGCAGACGCCTTCCCACCTCGGTCGTGGCCGGAAGTCCTAGCATGGTTTTTTCACCACCAAGAAGCACACGAGCTCAAAGTCGTCGATGCCCTCGATGTCGTTCTCCAAAAAGCCCGTCGTCCCGCCGCTGAAGAAGCTGTCGATATCGGACTCGCTTTTGCCCTCGACGATGGAGCCGATCGCACTTGCCAGTAGGTCCGTCTGGGCAGCCATGTCACGCCCGTCGTCGGTCTGAGCGTTGTAAGCGCGGCACAGGTCTTCAACCGGCTCCTGGACGCCTCGACAGATTCGCCTCATCTCGTCCAAGATGTCCTTGGGCGTGGCATAGCCATGCGGGATCGACCCGTCCTCGCCAACGTACACCAGGTAGAAGGGATGGATGGGGTTGCCGGAGAGTCTGTCGATGTTGCCATTCGCGTTGCGCAGCACAAATATCGTGCCCGGCTCTTCGCCGGCAGCGACTGCCTCGATGCCGTATGGGACGTTTTCGATCTCGGGATGCTCCTTCCGGTACTCGACCAAGTCCATACGGAAGTCGTTGAGGCCAAGGTCGGTGATGGAAATGCCGCCCTGGGCATCCTCCAGATCGACGACCTCGTCCTTCATGCGCTCAAGCTGCTGGCGTCGATACTCCAAGTCGCCCTTCTCGTCCTCGTTGATATAGTCGTCATCACCCGTCGATGCCATCACCAGCGCATGCATCTTGTTCTCGACGCGTGCCTTGAGGTTGATGTACTCGTCGAGCTCAACATCGGGCCAGAAGTTGATGAGCTGGATGCAGGCGTTCTTGGAGCCAATACGGTCGACGCGGCCAAAGCGCTGCACGATGCGCACCGGGTTCCAGTGGATGTCGTAGTTGATGACGCAGTCGCAGTCCTGCAGGTTCTGGCCTTCGGAAATACAGTCGGTCGCGATGAGCACGTCGATGTCCTTGCCCTTGAGTCTCGGATACGCAACGTCGCGGTCCTTCGATACCGGGCTGAAGCAGGTAATGACCTCGTTCATGTCGTTGCGAACGCCCTCGACCGAGCAGCGGGCGCTCTGCGAGCCGCCAGCGACCTCAGCGACCTCGAGCCCATAGCGCTCCTCGACGTAGGCGCCGATGTTCTTGTAGAGGTAGTCCGCCGTGTCAGCAAACGCCGTAAAGATCAGCAGCTTCTTGTTGCCCGGGTTTATGGGGTTCTCAATCTTGTCCGCGATGACGCGCCTGAGCTTGGCCAGTTTCGCGTCATGCTCGGCATCGATAGGAGCGATAAGCTGTCGGATGTCCTCGAGTGCCTCGAGGTCCTTGAGCATATCGCGCTCCCAGCTAATCCAGTCCATGTCCTCGAGCGAGAACCTGCTCTTGGTGCCGACCGTAAAGTCGGTGTCCCCCTCCTCATACTCAAAGGACTCGACGGCCTCGACCGACGCGCCGGACGCGCCGGCGCGATAGTCCTCAATAACCTTTAGATTGTGCCTAATGACCTCGATAATCTTGCCCAGCGTGATCTCGAAGGCGTAGACGGAGCTCTCCAGGCGCTTGAGCAGAATGGAGGACATGAGCTTGACCATTCCCTGCTCGCGACCGCTGGTGGGAGGACGACCGTGCTCGTCGGCGTACTTGGGCGCCGCGCTGGGATGGAGATAGACCGTGGGCAGGTAGACCGCGAGCGTGAGCGAGGCGAGCGTGTCGGCTATCTGCGAGTAGGTGCCCGCCTCGTCCGAGGTGGCCAGACTCGGCCGCAACGATACCGGCTTAAGCCTTTTGGGGAACGGACCGATCGCGGATACATCGTAGTAGCGCTGCACATGTCTGCGCGAGCGCGCAACGGTAACGCGGTCGAGAATCTGGAAGAAGTTGAAGTCGAGCCGGTCGGTCAGCGCCGTCGTGGTCCTATCGGCCGCGGGCAGCTCCGACCAGTCGCGAAACGCCGCCTGCGCGTCGCGGAATACCTGATCGACCGGCTTGTCGAGTCCGAGCTTTTTCGACCATGCGTCGGGATCGCCCTGATAGGCAAGCTTGAGCTGGTTGTGTAGATCGCGGAACCTGTTGTTGACGGGGGTTGCCGAAAGCATCAGAACCTTCGTCTCGACTCCGTCCTTGATCACCTTGTTGAGGAGCCTCTCGAAGCGGTTGCCCTGCGTCTCGTCCTCGACCTTGGACGAGGTGTCTGCACCGTTGCGGAAGTTATGGGACTCGTCGATGACGACGAGGTCGTAGGCACCCCAGTTAAACTTCTCGAGGTCGTTACCCTCCACCGTCATTCCCTTATCGCGGGACAGGTCAGTGTGGTAGAGCACGTCGTAGCGCAGGCGATCGGCGGCGATGGGGTTGTTGACGTAGTTCTTTTTATAGGTGAGCCAGTTGTCCGAGAGGCGCTTGGGGCAGAGCACAAGCACGTTGCGGTTGAGCAGCTCATAGTACTTAATGACCGCGAGGGCAGTGAACGTCTTGCCCAGTCCGACGCTGTCTGCGAGGATGCAGCCGTTGTAGGTCTGGAGCTTGTTGATGATGGCAAGCGCCGCGTCCTGCTGGAAATCGTAGAGCAGGTTCCAGACTTTGCTCTCCTTGAAGCCGGTCCCCTCTTTTGCGAGGTCATCCACCGAGACGTCCTCGAGGAACTCGCTAAAGATGCGGTAGAGCGCGGCGTAGTAGACCAGCTCGGGCGGGTTCTCGCGATACATGGTGGAGATGGAGTCGATTACCGCCTGGGTAACGTCCTCAAGCTCGCCCGAATCCCAGGCGGCATTGAACTGACACAGGTACTGGCGCGCCATGTCCCCCGGGATGCCCATAGTCATGGTGAGCTGCTTGCTGGGCGTTGTACCCAGAGCGGACGTCGTCAGGCCCTCGATAGGCTGGAACGCCGCAGGCTCGGTACCGTCGACGACGAGATAGCCACCGGCTGCGCGATTGGCATCTCGGTATGAGCGGAACTCTGCCTTCTTTCTAATCCACTCGGCGCATTCACGAGCGACAGCTTTCTGCCTAAGTTCATTCTTGAGCTTAATCTCGAGGTCCGTGCCGCCAATACTGCTCTCGCGCCCCATACGCGGGATATAGTACTCACGCTGCTCCTTCTGGGCTTTGACGGATAAGAAGGTCGGTTCCGTATAAATAAACCGGAAGGAATCGCATGCCTCAAGCTGTTTTTTGAGCTCGCCATATCCATAAATCGAGAACAGCGCCGCAGCGACTGAAATTCGATCTCCGTTATTGATTGCTTCAATTAGACCATCTTTAAGCAGCTCGTTTTGGTTATCAAAGCTCTTCAGATTCATAAAACGCCCTTCGGACGCAGCGTCTGGAAACAAAATGCTCGGCGCCGCTTCTTGCATCGCTGTCGAGCCTCATCGGCACCTAAGCTATTAGTCTAAACCGAGATATGCAAAACGCCTTGCGGGGATGTCAATTATTCGGTCAGTGCGACGACGCAAGCACGAGAAATGGCGTGTGACTTTCATCTCAATCTGTAACATCTAGACCGTTATTCCGCTTCTATCTGTTACAGATTGAGACAGACGGGCAGCCTTCAACCTTCCATCTCGATCTGTAACAGATAGAAGCAAAATGCCCGTCTTAGTGTTACAGCTCGAGACAAACTGGAAAACAAGACGAATACCGAGCCCGACAACTCGCCATTAAAAGAAACGGACCCTGTCCCACAAGGAACAGAGTCCGAAACTCTCATGGAGCCAGTGACAGGAATCGAACCCGCAACCCACTGATTACAAATCAGTTGCGCTACCGTTGCGCCACACTGGCACACTTGGCGCTTTCGCGCGAAGCCAATTAAGAATAAAGGAATTGCGGACAAGGCGCAACAGGCCCTTTGACCGACCACATCTCAAAACTATTCGTCAGAACGAATAGTTTTATCTGTTCGCCAGAACCAAAAACTATTCGTTTTGGCGATGCCAAGCCGCAACCCATTGATTACAAACCAGTTGGTTGATCAATCGAGAAAGCAGCTCCCCATAGAAGGTTTACCTACCTCCCGCGCAGGGCCTTGAGCTTTGCCAGTGCCTCGGGGCTCAGGCGACTGCCCAGAGTCATCTTGATCTGCGGAGCTTCCTCTGCCTCGTGAACGTCGTTATCGATCTGTTTGATCTCGTCCACCAGCATACGGCTCGAGATGCGCGTAACGCCCTTGCCCATGACGACGGCTTGAATTGTGCCGTCACTCGACACCACGGAGCACGCGCGGCCTTCCTCGCGCGCCTCGATGCAGAGCTTTTGTACCACGGTATCGGCCGATACGCCCGTCGGCGAAAACTCGATGCGCACGCCGCGAGCCGGCAAGTTGGGACGCTCGCTAGAGATATTGCCTGCACCGTCAAACACAATTACGGCCTCGTAGCGGCCCTGGGCAAAGGCGGCGACGTCGTTGATAAGGGCGGTGCGCGCCATATCGTGAACGTCGCTGGAATACGGATCGTCGGAATGGTCGTACACGAGCTTTTCGTAGCGCGGCGTGCAGTGGATCACGTTGTAGCCGTCGACCACCAGCAGCTCGGGCTTATTGGAGTGCACCGTGGAGACCGGGTCGGCGATAGCCTGCGCAAACGCATTGCCGCCTACGCCGTAGGTCGCGGCCGAGACAATCGGCTTGGCCGAGCCTTCGCCAAAGCGCTTGGCCTTAGACTTGGCGCGGTTCTTCTTGGACATGCGCTACTCCTCCCCCATGAGCTCGCCGGCGTTGCGACGTAGCCACTCAAAGCACAGTGCCGTCGTTGCCTGGGCAACGTTGAGGCTCTCGGTCATGCCACGCTGAGGAAGCTTGGTCAAAAAGTCGCATTTCTCGAGCACCAGGCGCGAGATGCCGTCGCCCTCGGAGCCCATGACAAGCGCCACGCGGCCCTCGAAGGGAGCATCCCAGCAACTGCCCTCGGCGTGCTCGGAGGCACCGCCCACCCAAAAGCCAGCGGCCTTAAGATCGTCGAGCGCACGAGCGATATTGGGGACCTGCGCGATAGGCAGATGCATGACGGCGCCGGCGGAGGTCTTGTAGCTGCCCACGGTCACCCCGGCAGCGCGCTTGTTGGCAATAATGACGCCCGCCGCGCCCACGACCTCGGCGGAGCGCACGATAGCGCCAAAGTTACCGTCGTCGGTCACGTGGTCGAGCACCACGACAAGTGCCGGACCCTCGCCTGCACGGTCGAGGATATCGGCGACATCCGCATAAGGGAAGTTGCCCACCTCGAGCGCAATACCCTGGTGAGCGCCATGGCTCGACAGCGCATCGAGCTGCGCGCGCGGCACATACTTAATGCGGACACCCGCGGCGTTGAGGTCATCGACCAGACGAGACAAGGCGGCATCGCGCTCCCCGCCCTCGGCAATGAGCGCGCACTTGATGGGAAAACCGGTGCGCAGCGCCTCGACGGCAGCACGACGGCCTTCGATAAACTCGCCCTTGGGAGCCTGGACAGCGTCGCGGTTGCGATCGCGCTGCGGACGCGCAGCTTGGGTGCGATCGCGCTGGCCCTTGGAAGCGGCAGCACGGTCATTTCGGCGAATCGAACGCGAGCCAGAAGCGGCCTGCTTGCCGCCACGAGGCGCACGCTTGCGATTGTCGGCCATAGGACGGCCTCCTAAATACAACTATCAAACGAAACAAATAGACCGACCGCCCGAGGTGCGGCAGATTGCCTTGAAAGAGGAGGGCATAGACCTTGGGGCCATGCCCGACGATTGAAAGGCAAGGTGCCGTGGCTCGGGCGGTCGGGTGCTTGGGAAACCCGCGGGGATTAGAGGGATTTGATACGGGTGCCGGCGGCGGTATCTTCAATCGTCAGGCCCAAGTCCTTGAGTTGATCGCGGATGGCGTCTGCCAAGTCCCAGTTCTTGGCGGCACGGGCCTCGGCGCGAGCCTCGAGAATCTTGGCAGCGGCCTCGTCCACGTCGTCACCAGTGTAGGCGACCAAGCCGGCGGCAACGCCCAAAAGACCCAGCGGCAGCTCGACCTTGGGCTCGGGAAGCTCAACGCCAAACGTATCGAGCAGCTCGACCAGCGTATCGGCGGCAGCAAGAGCCGCGGCCTTGTCGGCAGCGTCGCCCGCCTGCTCCAGATACTGATTGCACTCGGTGACAAAACCAAAGACGGCGCCCATGGCACCGGCGGTGTTAAAGTCGTCGTCCATGCACTCCTTAAAGGTGGCACGGGTCTCGGCAGCCTTGGCGGCAAACGCCTCAGATGCTGCCTCATCGGCATCGGCCGTCGCATGGTTCGCGGCCCAGCGCAGGTTCTCTACCGTACCGGCGATACGCGTGAGCGAATTCTCGGCACCCTCCAGGCGCTCCCAGGAAAAGTCGAGCGGCGAGCGATAGCTCGTCTGCAGCATCAGCAGGCGCAGGGCGGCAGCGGAGTGCTGCTCGAGCACCTCGGCCAGCGTAAAGAAGTTACCAAGCGACTTGGACATCTTCTCGCCGTCGACCAGCAGCATGCCCGTGTGCATCCAGGTGTTGGAGAAGCCCTGGTGCCAGGCGCAGGCAGCCTGGGCGCACTCGTTCTCGTGATGCGGGAAGGCAAGGTCGGAGCCACCGCCGTGAATGTCGATCGGGGTACCCAGGTAGCGGTGCACCATGGCGGCGCACTCGGTGTGCCAGCCGGGACGGCCCTCGCCCCAGGGGCTCGGCCAGCTGGGCTCGCCGGGCTTGGCGGCCTTCCACAGGGCAAAGTCGAGCGGGTCGTTCTTGTCCTCGTTCTCCTCGATGCGCGCACCCACCATAAGGTCGTCGATGTTGCGGCCCGAGACCTGACCGTAGTTGGGATCGCTGCGCACGGAAAAGTACACGTCGCCGTTATCGGCGGCGTAAGCGTGGCCCTGCTCGATGAGCGCCTTGATCATGGCAATCATGGGGCCGATCTCCTTGGTGGCGCGGGGGCGCACATCGGGATCGAGCACGTTGGCAGCGCGCATGACGCCAATAAACTTATCCGAGAACTCCGTCGCGACCTCGGCGGCCGTACGGCCCTGCTCGTTAGCGCGCTTGATGATCTTGTCGTCGACATCGGTGAGGTTCTGGGCGAACGTGACCTCGTAGCCGCTCGCGATGAGCCAGCGTCGAATCACATCGAAGCTGATGAACGTGCGGGCGTTGCCGATGTGGATGTTGTCGTAAACCGTGGGGCCGCACACGTACATGCTGACCTTGCCGGGCTCGATGGGCTGGAACTCTTCCTTTTTATGGGTAGCGCTGTTGTAGATACGCATTCGTTACTCCTTAACGGTTTTCTGTAGCAGGCAGACGGCCCAGGCGCCAATTCCCTCGCCTTGACCTTCCCAACCGAGCTTTTCGGTCGTGGTGGCGGCGACGCCCACGTTTTCAACGTCAACGCCCAGGGCATGGGCCAAGTTGGCACGCATGGAATCGCGGTGCGGGGTGATCTTAGGCTGCTGGCAGGCAATGGTGCAGTCGGCATCGACAAACTCAAAGCCCAGCTCGCGCGCATAGTCCATTACGCGGGCAAGCAACACCATCGAGTCGGCACCCTCGTAGGCGGGGTCGGTGTCGGGGAACAGCTTGCCAATGTCTCCCCCGCGGCAGGCGCCCAGAATAGCGTCGGCCAGCGCGTGCGCGAGCACATCGGCATCCGAGTGGCCCAGCAGGCCGCGCTCGTAGGGAATGTCGACCCCGCCGATGATACATCGACGCCCCTCCACCAAACGGTGGACGTCGTAGCCGTGGCCAATGCGCAGGTTACTGAACATGGGGAAGGTCCTCTCTCTCGGCCATCCGCCCGAGCAAAATCGCGGTTACGGGACGCAAGTCCTCGGGCACCGTCACCTTAAGGTTGTCGCGCGGGCTCTGGACGCAGCGGACGCGCCCACCCATGCGCTCGACCAGTGACGAATCGTCCGTACCGATAAAGCCCTCGGCAATCGCCGCGGCATGGGCGCGTTTCATGGCGTCGACACTAAAGATCTGCGGCGTCTGCGCGGCCCAATAGAGTTCGCGTGGCGGCGTCTCGACGATGTTGTCCCCATCGACGATCTTGAGCGTGTCGATCGCGGGCTGGCCACACACGACACCGTCGAGCGAGCGGTCACTCACGAGCACGTCGATAGCGTGATCGATGGCCTCGGTAGTAATGAGCGGACGAGCGCCGTCGTGAATGGCGACGTATTCAAAGCCTGCCGGCACCGCATGCACGCCGGCACGAGTGGAGTCCTGGCGGGTATCGCCGGCATCGGCGAAGCTGATGGGCGTGTTATACGAATACGGGCTGATGGCCAGGCGGCGCATCTCGGCACGACGCTCGGCAGGGCAAACCACGACGATATGGCCGACCTTATCGCTACGGTCAAACGCGCGGATGGACCAGCTCATAAGCGGACGGCCCGCTACATTGACGAGCTGCTTGCCACCGGGATTACCAAAGCGCTGGCCGCTGCCACCGGCAACGACCACGGCGCATACGGGCGCCATTATGCGTTCCCCTGTTTGGTGCCCTTCATGCGGTACAGGGAGTCCGCAAGAATGGCAGGGTTGTTAACGCCAAAGTCGCCCAGGCGCTCCGGATCCTTGCTGATGTCGTCCATGAGCTCCTGCAGCGAGCCATACTCGTCGACGATCTTCTCGGCCACGCCGTCGCGCACGACGGACACGCGCGAAAGCGTGCGCAGGCCCAGCGGCGTCATGACGGAGTCCTCGTCCAGGTCGTCGTAACCCAGAACCGCCGCCACATGCTGCGGGTCAGACAAGTCCTTGGGCGTCATGCGGCTAAGCTCGGCACGGATCTTCTCGGCGTTTGCCTCGGAGGAATCGCTTGCGTAGTCGCGAATCATCAAGTCGTACTCGGTATCCATGCTGGAGCCGGCGAGCTGCTCGAGCTGCATCTGCACGAGCTTGCCCTGGTTGCCCAGCTTGACAATGCAATCCTTAAGCTCGGTCTTTGCCTGCTGCATAATCTCGAAACTCGAGAAAATGCCGGTGATGTCGGCGAGCGTGACGTAGTCGTCCAGCTCGAGGGCCGTCAGACGCAGCAGGGAGCGGTCGAGCGACTGACGGGTGGTCTGAAGCGTAGCGACGAGCTGGTTGACCGAGCTCATGATGGTGGTGACGGGCTGAATCTCATAGCTCTTGCCGTGCACATACACGTTGACGACGGCACGACGGGCCGAGACCGAGATCACGATGGCGTCGGTGAGCACCGACATGCGAGCGGCAGTACGGTGACGCATGCCCGTCTCGCTCGTGGCGAGCGAGGGATCGGGATTGAGGTGGAAATTGGCGCGCAGGATCTGGGTAAGGTCGCCGTCGATGACGATGGCGCCGTCCATCTTGGAAAGCTCGAACAGGCGGTTCGAGGTAAACGAAATGTTGAGCGGGAAGCCGTCGTTACCGGCAGCGAGCACGTTTTCGGTGTCGCCGACGCAGATAAGCGCGCCCAGGTGACCGGCGATGATCATGTCAAGGGCGGTGCGGATCGGCTGGCCAGGTGCCGTCAGGCGGATGGCCTGTTCCATACGCTTTTGCAGCTCGTTCTTATCCAAGGCATCGCTCCCATCGTATACGCTCCATAAACGTCAATAAGTTTCTCACGGTTTGCCCCTGTGACGCCCGCAAATTCCGATGCTTACAGAATGAGCGAACACCGCTTGGGTAGCTCATTTGGGACGGGGCTCTTTTGGCTGCTCATGTGGTAGCATCGGGTCTCATATAAATGAGGGAGTGGTCGTGTAATCGGGTTCGCCCGGAGAGAGGGAGCCAGACTATGGGACTCGCAGAGCTCGTGTTGCTCGCCGTTGGCCTTTCGATGGACGCCTTTGCCGTTTCTATCTGCAAGGGTCTCGGCATGAAAAAGATCAACCTTAAAGTCGCCGTTGTGCTCGGCCTGTTCTTTGGCGGCTTTCAGGCCGGCATGCCCGTAATCGGTTGGGCACTCGGCAGCCAGTTCATGGGCATCATCGGTCCCATAGACCATTGGATCGCCTTTATCCTTTTGGCCTTTATCGGCGGCAAGATGCTGTGGGAAACCTTTACCGAAGACGAGGATGAGGACGAAGGCGACGGCAAGGATGCCGAAAAGATCGACCTGGGCGAGTACCTAATCCTTGCCATCGCCACCTCGATTGACGCGCTCGCCGTGGGCATCTCGTTTGCCGCGCTCTCGGTCGATATCGTGCCCTCTGTATCACTTATCGGCGTCACAACGTTTATCTTCTCCGTCGCCGGCGTAGCGATCGGCCACACCTTTGGCGCGCGCTACGAAAAACCCGCCACCATCGTGGGTGGCGTCGTACTCGTCCTCATCGGGCTTAAGATCCTACTTGAGCACCTTGGGATCCTCGCACTGTGACGAATAACGGCCGCCCGGCATTACGCCAGGCGGCCGTTTTCATAGCCAGCCGTTTTAGAGCGGCTTAACCAAGGCGACCTTTACGCGGCGAGGCGCTTGAGGACGTCGATGAGCAGCTCGTAGAAGCGCTCGGCAGAAGCGAGCTCCATGCTCTCGTCCGGGGTGTGGACATCGGAGAGCGTCGGGCCCACGGCGATGGCGTCCAGGCCGTGCAGGGCCTCGGCAAACAGGCCGCACTCAAGGCCGGCGTGAATGGACTCGATGCGCAGCTCGGAGCCAAAGAGCTCGCGATAGCTCTCGACAAAGACGTCGCGGACCGGCGAATGCTCGGCATAGCTCCAGCCGGGATACTCGAACTCAAACTTGGCGTCGAAGCCCAGGACATCGGCCAGCGTCTGCAGGCGGTCCTTGAACTCGTTCTGCAGCGAGGTGATCGAGGAACGCGGGGACAGCATGATCTTGACCTCGTCGTCAGAAGTGGCAACCACACCGATGTTGGAGGAAACCTCGACGGAGCCGTCGGTAGCAACGTTGCGGCGGATCACGCCATTGGGGGCAAGACGCAGGGCGCGGATGAGGGCAAGCGCGGACTTCTCGTCCATGGCCTCGACCTCGGCGTCGTCGGCAATCTCGACAGTGCAGGTAAAGCCGGGGTCGAAGACCTCGAGCTCGGCAGTGACGTCGGCGATAATGCCCTTTGCGATCTGGGCCGCGGCCTCGGCGGCAGCGTGGTCGGCGTAGACCAGAACAGCCTTGCACTCACGGTTGATGGCGTTGTCCTTGGTGCCGCCGTTAAAGCTAACGATGGCGGGCTCGCCGGCAACCATCAGGCGGTCGATGATGCGGGCCATGATGAGGTTGCCGTTGCCGCGCTCCAGGTGGATATCGCTGCCGGAGTGACCGCCCAGCAGGCCGGAGATGTCGAACGTGAGGGTGCTACCGGTCTTGTGCTCGCGCGCGATCGGGCAGGTGTAGGTAACGACGACGCCGCCGGCGCAGCTGACGGTGGCAACGCCCTCTTCCTCGGAGTCAAGGTTGATCATGGTGCGGGCGCTAATCTGGGACTTGTCGAGCGTCTCGGCGCCGACCAGGCCAGTCTCCTCGTCGGTGGTGAATACGCACTCGAGGGCGGGGTGAACGATCGAATCGTCATCGAGAACAGTGAGCATCAGAGCGACGGCGATACCGTTGTCGGCGCCCAGCGTGGTGCCGTTAGCGGTGAGAACGCCGTCCTTGACGAGCAGATCGATACCATCGGTCGTAAAGTCGTGCTCAACGGAGCCCAACTTGTCGCACACCATATCGATGTGGCCCTGCAGCATCACGGTCGGGGCATTCTCGGCACCGGCAGATGCGGGCTTGCGAATGATGACGTTGTAGACCTCGTCCTGATACACATCGAGGCCGCGCTCCTTGGCAAACGCAACCAGGAAATCGCTGATGCCCTTCTCGTTGCCAGACCCACGGGGAATCGCGCTGACCTCCTCAAAGAAATGGAACAGCTGGGCGGGCTCATAGCCGGTGATCTTGTAGTCCATGGTGCCTCCTTGGCGCAACTGGTTAGACAATAAGACATGCGCCTTGTATATTCCCAGACTTCGTTTGCATAAACCAGTCGAAAACGCCGAGCGCTCTCGCATCATCGGCTAACGGCGGAGAAACGCCACTTTATTAAGATAAAGCAGGTAGACGGACCGCGCCGAAGGGATGTTGGGCCCTTCAACCAACCTCAACGCTTGATCAACGCTTATGCATACACCGTTGGTATGTTTAATGAGATTTACTTTGAACGAGGGGCCTTTCCAACAGAAAAAAGGGCGCTCCTTTGGAACGCCCTCGTGGACACAAGGTTTTGTTACGCCCTACAGCGCGCCGGAACCGGCTTGCATCATGCCGCCGGGGCCCGAGCTTACGCCACTGCTCACAGGCGCGGCGTTTCCGGTGTGTGGCGCTTCCGGAGCGGTATCGCCCCCAAGCGCACCTGCCGGACGCGGCGCTGGGATCTCGCCCGTACCGTGGCTAAAGACGAACTTGCCGTCGGCCACGTCACACAGGACGGTATCGCCGCTGCCCCACTCGCCGGCCAGCAGCTCCTCGGATAGCGGATCCTCGATGAGCTTTTGGATGGCGCGGCGCAGCGGACGTGCGCCGTTGGTGAGGTCGGTACCCTCGGCTACGATCTTGTCGTAGGCCGCATCGGTGAGTTTGATGTTCATGCCGTTGGCAATCAGGCGCTGGCGCAGGTCGTCCACCAGCAGGTGAGCGATCTTGGTCAAGTTCTCGCCCGAAAGCTTCTGAAACACTACGATGTCATCGATACGGTTGAGCAGCTCGGGGCGGAACAGGCGCTTGAGTTCGCCCATCGCACGGCCCTTAATCTCGCTCGAGGTAAGACCCTGCTCACCGGTGGTGCCAAAGCCAACGCTCGCATCCTGCGCAATCTCGCGGGCGCCCACGTTGGACGTCATGATGATCACGGTGTTGCGGAAATCGACCGTCTTGCCCTGGCTATCGGTCAGGCGACCCTCCTCAAGCACCTGCAGCAAGATGTTGAAGATATCGGGGTGCGCCTTCTCGATCTCGTCGAACAGCACGACCGAGTACGGGTGACGGCGAACGGCCTTGGTGAGCTGACCGCCCTCGTCGTGGCCCACGTAGCCCGGGGGGCTACCGATGAGCTTGGAGACCTCGAACTCGCTGCCAAACTCCGACATGTCGAAGCTGATGAGCGCGTCCTTGCTGCCAAAGAGGTACTCGGCGAGCGTCTTGGCGAGCTCGGTCTTGCCTGTGCCGGTAGGACCCAAGAAGATAAAGCTGCCGCCGGGACGACGCGGGTCCTTGAGCGGCGAGCGGCTGCGGCGCACTGCCTTGGCCACGGCCTCGACAGCTTCATCCTGGCCGATAATGCGGGTCTTGAGCACGCTTTCGGTCTGCAACAGACGACGGCTTTCGCTCTCGGTGAGCGAAGACACCGGCACGCCCGAGGTCACGGACACGATGTCGGCAACCTGGGCGACATCGATGGTGAGCGGGCTGGCGTCGAGCTCGGCCGTCCAAGCTGCCTTGGCCTCGGCGAGCTCAATCTCGGCAGCCTTCTGCTGCTCGGTAATCTCGGCGGCCTTGTTCATGTCGTCGCCCTCGGTGGCCTCCTGCGCGGCAGCCTTGAGCTCCTCCACGCGATGCTCGGCCTCGCGCACCGGCTCAGGCGCACGGTTGGCGGCAATGCGGGCGCGGGCGCCGGCCTCGTCGATGAGGTCGATGGCCTTATCGGGCAGGAAGCGATCCTGGATGTAGCGGTTGGAGAGGTTCGCGGCAGCCTCGATGGCACCCTGCGTATAGCGCACGTGGTGGTGCTCCTCGTAGCGCGGCTTGAGCGCGGTCAGGATCTTGACCGTGTCCTCGACGCTTGGCTCCTCAACATCGATGGTCTGGAAGCGGCGCTCGAAGGCCGGGTCCTTGGTGAGGTACTTGCGGAACTCCTCGGCCGTGGTGGCACCGATGATCTGGAAAGCGCCGCGCGCGAGCACGGGCTTGAGCATGGAGCTTGCATCGATGGATCCCTCGGCAGAACCGGCACCGATGATGGTGTGCATCTCGTCGATAAACAGGATGACGTCGTCGGCTTCGGTTGCCTCCTGGATCACGTTCTTGAGACGCTCCTCAAACTCACCGCGATACTTGGCGCCCGCGACAAGACCCGGCAGGTCGAGCGTCCAGATGTTCTGGTTCATAAGGTTCTCGGGCACGTTGCCGGCAGCGATCTGCTGCGCCAGGCCCTCGACGATGGCCGTCTTGCCCACGCCGGGGTCACCCAAGATAAGCGGGTTGTTCTTGGTGCGGCGCGAAAGGATCTCCATCATGCGCTGGACTTCCTTTTCGCGACCGATCACCGGGTCGAGCTCGCCGTCGCGCGCCTTCTGCGTAAGGTTGGTGGCGAACTGCTTGAGCGTGTCGGTGCCGCTCCCCTTTTGCTGCGAGGCGTCCGAGCCGCTAAAGAACGGCAGGCCTGTACCGGGACGCCCGGCACCGGCACCGGCGAGCGGGCGCTTCTTGTCTTGATCCTTGGCGGTAAGCTTCTCGATGGCTTTTTTAATGGAAGCGGACGAAACACCCAGGCGCATGAGAATGTCCATGGCCATGCCGTTGCCCTCTTCGACGATACCGATGAGCAGGTGCTCGGTCGACACATAGGTCTGGTTGTTCTCGCGCGCCACGCGGAAGGAACGCTCCATCACGCTGATGACGAGCGGCGTAAAGGCGAGCTTAGCTGCCTCGGTCTCCTCGCTGGGCTCGGGAACGGTGGTCTGGACCTCCTTGAGCGTGTCCATGATGTCATCGTAGGAGATATCGAGTGAGCGCAGTGCCTCGGCGGCAATGCCCTCGTCCTCCTTGGCGAGCGCGAGCAGCAGATGCTCGGTACCCACCTTATTTGAGTGAAGATCGAGCGCCTCCTGCTTGGCCATGGACATGACCTTGCGCGCGCGATCGGTAAAACGGTCCAACATGCTAGTTCCTCTTAGACGAGCTAGTTTTTCAAACGCAAAGCGCCACTCGTGGCGGCGCTTTGGTCTCTTTACCCATATGGAGTATATGTTAACCGCTGTGGCCTTTTCCGCATGCAGCCATACGACAACGTCTACAAAAAAGGAATCGCCGGGTGCGGCGGGCGCTCTAGGTTAGAGGCTCTTGCCTAGCAGGCGGGCTCGGCGTCCATACTCTCGGCAACGTCATCGACGACATCGGCAACGGGAGCGCCCGGCATACGTACGAGCTCCATATGCTGCTCTTCAAAGACGGTTCCCATGGGGAAGGCATGGCGGAAGATAAAGCGAGCAACCCCGGCGTGACCAGGAATTTAAAAGCGAAACCCTTGGCAAGGGGGCTGGCAACAAACCAGTCGCAGCACATGGCAAAAATGTAGGCAACGGGGAAGCCGAGCCACGCGGCGGCAATGACCTCGCCGTTGATGGCCCCATGCTGCAGGACAACGTTGTAGATGCTCATCCAGAGCACCATGCAAAAGCACATGATAAAGGTAAACAGCAGGCTCTCTCGTTTATTGATAGGCATAAAGAGCAAAATCCTTTCTGTGTTACGCCGCGGTGCACAACAAAAACGGGCGGGCGAGATGGAGCTACTGGGACTTCATCTCGCCCGCCCGTGGTACGTGCGTCTGCGACTACTTATGTGGTGGAACTACCCTAACACGAACAGCACACGCTTCGTAAGCGTTGAGTTTATGAAGATGCAGGGCACCGATAATCCCCCGACCCCATAAGTTGCAGTGGAATACGGACTGTTTTGACCCTTTAAGCAGCAATTCAGTCCCTATTTCACCGCAACTCATTTGGTGCAAAGTAACCTGTCCCCCTTGTACCAATTAGCTGGTGTAGCGCCAGCGAGGGTCGGTGAGCGTACGCGCCACACCCAGCCCAACGGGCAGAAACGCTACGATGAGCACTGCGCGCACAAACCAGCCGAGCATATTGACTGTGTCGAAGGTGCACATGTAATACATAGAGCGATAGAGATACAGACCGGGCACCATAATGACAATCGAAGGCACCGTGAGGGCGATGCGCGGGTAGGCGAGCTTGACTTCGGCCAAGCTTGCCAGCAGACCCGATACCAGCGCGCCGATAAACGCTGCTGCCTCGGGAGGCATTCCCGTGCTGAGGCCCAGGAAGGGAATCATCGTCGGCACATCGACAAGGGTCAGACGCAGGGTATTGGACACGGCGCCGATCAACCCAGCTGCCGCGGCCATCTTTACCGGGCTGTTGAACATCACCGAGAAGCCGAATACGCCAACGAAGCTCATCACCACGCGCAGGAGCGTAAGGGCAAGCGGCGAAAGGCCCAGTGGGGCAAAGTCGTCCGGCGCCAGTCCCACACACTCGGCAACCATCCAACCTACGAGGGTCGCCATCACAATAATCGACACAGCATACGAAAGACGCTCGATACCGCTTCGCATGTCGAGCTTAGCGATGTCGAGACCTGCCGTAATGAGCGGAAAGCCAGGAATCACAAAGAGCATGGCGCCGATATAGCCTTCTTGGTGCGACATTGCACCCGGAACAACCTGGGCGAGGCCGAGCAATGCCAGCAAATATGAGATACAGGCCAGTGCGACACCGAGCGTCAAAGCGCTGAACTGACCAAGGCCTTGCTTGAGAATATGGGAGCGGGCAAAGTTGCCGACACCCGCGCCCACGAACGCGCATGCCATCTCAATGGGACCGCCACCAAGTAAAAAGACAAAGGCGCCACAGGCGCAGGCTGCCGCAAGGCCCTGTTGCCAGGGCGCGTAATCAGGTTTTGAACTCTCAACGGTCTTGAGCATCTCGTGATACTCGTGCACCGTGAAGCGACGACCATAGGTCTCGATTTCCTTGAGGAAACTCTCCATCATCCAAATGCGATGGGTGTTGACGCCGGTTGTCGGCAGACTGACGACCTCGTTAAAGCAGTGGCCATCTTCGATGCAAGTACACTCAAACGACAGGAGACTTAAGTCAACATGGATGGTGACACCGAGTACGGCGGCGACTCGATTCATGGTATCGCGTACGCGCCAGGCACCCGTTCCACTCGCGAGCATAAGCATACCGGTGCGGCAGACGATGGATGATTTATCGGTGAGCGGCGCATCGACGGCAAATTCATCGCCTGCCGTCACGATCTGGTGCCAGTCAGTTTTCATATGGAGCGCGCCGGCACGAACGCCGTGGTGCATGGGGGCTCTCGAAAGCAGCGAGTTAAGGCGCGAAGACTGTGGGGACTCCGTTGATTCGTCCTCAACCTCATCAGTCTCTTCATCGACCAGATCAAAGGAATCAAGCGACGCTGGCTCGCGACGGTCGATCAGCTCCTCGTCCTCATCATCAAAGTAATTGAACTGATCGAGCATGTCCTCTTCGATTGCGCGCTCGCTCGCATCGTCCATCCCGGTGCTCCCTTCCTATCGACTAACCCCCATCCTAGACAGCGACGGCTAAAGGAAACATAAAAGAGACGGCTGTCATGCGAGCCATGCGTGCAATAGCCATTGGGTAGTCGTTTAAGAACGTCCCCAACGACTACTCCGGCAACGCCGATGTTTTGGCAACGACAGCGAGCGACGTCCAGGGCGAACAAGTTGGCATGAAAAAGGCAAGGCATAGACCTTCTGGTCATGCCTTGCCTTTTGAATGACAAATTGTCGCCCTGGGCGGCGCGCAGCGTCGGCTGGTCCGCCGTTCGGTAGAACGGCGGAACCAATTAGTACATCTTTGCGCCGGCGGGAATGGAGGCGTCGAGCTGGATCAGGTTGAGGCGCTCCTCGCCCTCCTCCTCGTGGATGGCGCTGATGAGCATGCCGCAGCTGGGGATGCCCATCATCTTGCGCGGAGGCAGGTTGGTGATGGCAAGCAGGGTCTTACCGACCAGGTCCTCGGGCTCATAGTATTCGTGGATGCCGGAGAGGATGGTGCGGTCGGCACCGGTACCGTCGTCGAGCGTAAAGTTCAGCAGCTTCTTGGACTTCTTGACGGCCTCGCATGCCTTGACCTTCACAGCGCGGAAATCGCTCTTGGAGAAGGTATCGAAGTCGACGAACTCCTCAAACAGCGGCTCAACGGCGATCTTGGAGTAATCGAGCGTGGGCTTAAGCGACTTAACGAACGGGCTCGCGGCGTTGCCGGCCTCGGCAGCCTTGGCGGCAGCGGCACCGGACTGGAAACCCTTCTCGGGCTTCATGTGCGGGAACAGCAGGACATCGCGGATGGAAGCCTGGTTGGTGAGCAGCATGACCACGCGGTCGATACCGATGCCAATGCCACCCGCAGGAGGCATACCGTACTCGAGGGCGCGCACGTAGTCCTCGTCATACTCCATGGCCTCATCGTCGCCGCCGGCCTTCTCGGCCATCTGGGCGGCAAAGCGCTCAGCCTGGTCGACTGGGTCGTTGAGCTCGGAGAATGCGTTGGCGTACTCGTGGCCGGCGATGACCAGCTCAAAGCGGTGGGTCAGACGCGGGTCGTCCTCAAAACGCTTGGCGAGCGGGCTGACCTCGATGGGGTAATCGCACACGAAGGTCGGGTTGACGATGGTGTCCTCGCCCAGCTCATCGTAAATCTCGGCGATGATCTTGCCGGCAGTCCACTCGGGCTTGATCTCCAGGCCCTTCTCGCGCGCGGCGGCAGCAAGCTCCTCGACAGGCGTGTCGATGGTGACCTTCTTGCCGAGCACGTCAGAGACAATATCAGTCATGGGGCGGCTTGCCCACTCACCGGAAAGATCGATGGTCTGGCCCTGGTACTCGATGACCTCGGGGTTGCCGATGGCCTTGTTGGCAGCCTTGATGACGCCCTGG
This sequence comes from Collinsella sp. LCP21S3_D3, assembly GCF_052118305.1. Lineage (NCBI taxonomy): Bacteria > Bacillati > Actinomycetota > Coriobacteriia > Coriobacteriales > Coriobacteriaceae > Collinsella > Collinsella sp. LCP21S3_D3. The sequence goes on along the minus strand of NZ_JBQKHK010000007.1, from coordinate 11,577 downwards.
GCGAGCGCCTTCATACCCTCGAGATCGGAGAAGGCACGGTAGGCCTCCATCGTGGTGAACTCGGGGTTGTGGGTGAGGTCCATGCCCTCGTTACGGAAGATACGACCGATCTCGAAGACGCGCTCAAAGCCACCGACGATGCAGCGCTTGAGGTGCAGCTCGGTAGCAATGCGCAGGTAGCACTCCTGATCGAGAGCGTTAAAGTGCGTGATGAACGGCTTAGCCGTAGCGCCACCCTGAATGGTCTGCAGAATGGGAGTCTCGACCTCCATGTAGCCGTCGGACTCCATAAAGCGACGGAAGGTGGAGAGGATCTGCGAGCGCTTGCGGAAGGTCTCGCGGACATCGTCGTTGGCGATCAGGTCGACATAGCGTTGACGATAGCGGGTCTCCTTGTCGGAGAGACCGTGGAACTTCTCGGGCAGCGGGCGAACGGCCTTGGAGAGCAGGGTCGCGCTCTTAGGGGCGACGGAGAGCTGGCCGCGCTGAGTACGCACAACCACACCGGTCACACCCAGGATATCGCCAAGGTCGAGGGCCTTGAGCGTATTCCAGGCTGCCTCGTCCATGTCGTTGATGCGGCAGAACAGCTGAATCTCGGCGGTTGCGTCGCGCACGACGATGAACATGATCTTGCCCTGACCACGCTTGGCAACCACGCGGCCGCCGATCTTCACGACGTCCTCGGTGTCTTCGCCATCGGCAAGATCGGCATACTTAGCCTCGATGTCGGCAACGTAGTCCTCGATCTCGGAGTGCTCGGGATAGGGGTTCTGGCCCGCCTCGAACAGGGCGGCGCGCTTGGCCAGGCGCGTGGCACGCTCGTCGTTGAGCGTCGATGCCTGTTCGGCGGCGTTTTGGTTCTCTGCCATAAGTTAGCTCCTCAAACTAAAACGCTCCCCAGGATTCGGTCCCAGGGAGCGAAAACATACCTTTACGCGGGACCGTGGTCTAGCGTGCGATCTTGGCGATGGTGTAGACGCGAGTCTTGCCGGAAGGCGTAACGACCTCGACGGAGTCGCCCTCGCCGTGGCCGATGATGGCGTGGCCGACCGGGGACTCGTTGGAGATCTTGTGCTCGAGCGAGTTGGTCTCGGTGGTACCGACGAGCGTGACTTCCATGACCTCACCGTTGGGATCAATCAGCGAAACGGTGGAACCGATGGAGACGGTCAGATCGCCCGTGGTGGCAGCAACCTGAGCGTTGGCGAGAATAGCCTGAATCTCGGCAATGCGAGCAGCATTCTGAGCCTGCTTGTCCTTGGCGGCATCGTACTCGGAGTTCTCCGAAAGGTCGCCAAACGCGCGGGCTTCCTTGATGTCCTCGACGATCTCCTTGGCGTAATCGCCCTCACGCCAAGCGAGCTCCTCGACGAGCTTCTGGCGGCCCTCAGCGGTCAGTACGATCTGGCTTGCGTCCATACGGATATCTCCCCAACTATGATGTAACAATCAACTGTCAACATAACGAAAAAGACCGGCTAGCCTGCGGGCAAGCCGGTCAGGTGCTCACCCCAAAGGGATGGGACTACTCTGCGTCCGCGTCGCCGTCCTCTGCCTTCTTTTTCTTGGCAGCGGCGAGCTGGGCCTCGAGCTCTGCGATCTTCTTGTCCTCCTCGGACTCCTCGACCACAACGTCCTCGGCCTGCTTGGTCTCGTCCTTATCGTCGCCCTCCATACCCTCGCGGATATTCTTGACGGTAGAGCCGAGGGACTTGCCGAGCTTCGGCAGGTTCTTGGGCCCGAAGATAATCAGGACAACGACGAGAATAATGATGAGCTCAGGAGCCCTCAGTCCAAACATGTAGACCTCCACAAAACAGCGAGACAAGCTCGAATGAGTATACCGCGGGTATCGCGGTATCACAACAATAGCTAAAAAAAGGGACCGCAAGAAGCGGTCCCTTCTCATGCTCTGGTCGGGTTGACTGGATTTGAACCAGCGACCCCTGCGTCCCGAACGCAGTGCTCTACCAAACTGAGCCACAACCCGTTAGCTCGACTATAGTAACAAAGTTTTTCGCCGCGTGCTAGAGAAATTTTTATTTCTTTGACGCGTCGATTTGTACCGTGTTGGGAATAAGCTCAGTCGCGCAGGACCACCAGCCATTTTGCTGGGCAGCCCCGGCAAGCCTTTCGGCCGTGGCGGCGGTGTTGCAAATGGCAAACGAGCAGGCACCCGACCCGCACACGTCCACGGCAACGGTTCCCTCCTGTTCACTCAGCCAGTCGAGAACCGCCTGGATCTGCGGTTCCATCAAAGCAGAAATGACGCCCAAGTTGTTATGGATGAGCGAATACGCCATCTTCGCATCACTCACGCGAAGAGCCGATGCAATGGCGCCGGGCGCAGTCGCGGACACCGGGGCCTCGTCAAAACGTCGATAGGCCTCAATTGTCGAAACGCTCGCCTCCCGCGGCTTGACCAGCACAACGGGCGTCACAGGAAGCGCGGGGTACTCAGTTGCCAGAACGTCTCCCCCACCCACGTAGAATGCGGGGCTCGTATGCAAAAAGAACGGCACGTCGGCGCCGATGCCACGCGCAATCTCGTCCAGCGCAGGATCAGTGCGGTCGATGCCCCACAGCTCAGCCAGGGCAACGATAACCGCCGCGGCATCCGTCGAGGGGCCGCCCAGGCCGGCGCACAGCGGGACGCGCTTCTCAATCGTCACGCACACGTTTGCCTCGCGCCCGAAATGATCAGCCATGGCGACGGCGGCGCGGTAGGCAGTATTCTTTTGCATGGGAAAATCTGATGCCGGAACCGTCTGGACGGTCAACGCCTGCGCCGGCGTGACCGTCACGGTATCGGCTAGGCCGACAGCTGCCATCAGGGAATCGACTTTGTGGTAGCCGCGGGTATCGCGCTCGGTATGAACCCCCAGGTAGAGGTTAATCTTTGCCGGCGCAGTAAGGATGAGGGACCGATCGGTCACCGTTAATGCTCCTCGAGCTGGTTGCCGAGCGGAGTAAAGATGTGCTCGCCGCTCTCGGGGTCGAACAGTTCAACCTGACCGGTAAGGACGTCGATGTACTGGTAGGACTGACGCGACTTGCGGCCGCGGCGCTCGTCAACCTCGACGATAAAGACAGCCGGGTGGACGCTCTTGATGGTACCCATGCGCTCGACAACGCGGGTACGGCCCATGTTGGCCTTCACCTTGACGCGATCGCCCACCATATCGGTCAGCTTCTCGTGGATGTCGTCGACGTAATTGACTTCCATCTCTTCCATGAACAGGGCCTCCAGAAGGTGCAATTCAAAAAGGGGATAATACCCCTAAGATAGACAAAACTCTAATACTATAGCACCCTGTTACAACCCCACGCAAGTAGCTAATTAGGCTACTTACAGATTGTCGGTATCGAGGACAATGGTGAACGGGCCGTCGTTGACCAGGTCGACTTTCATGTCGGCGCCAAAGATGCCGTGCGCCACGTGGTCGACGTCCTGGGCGACGAGCGTCAGAAAGTACTCGTAAAGCTCGTTGGCGACATCGGGCGCGCCAGCATCCGTAAACGACGGACGACGGCCGTGGCGGCAATCGGCAAACAGCGTAAACTGCGACACCACGAGCACCTCGCCGTCGACATCGGCAAGCGCCAAGTTAGTCTTGCCGTTCTCGTCCTCGTTGATACGCAGCCCGCGGAGCTTGCCCCATAGTTTATCGGCCTCGGCACGCGTATCGCCATGGCCCACACCCAGCAATACCAGATAGCCGCGCCCAATGCGGCCCACGCACTCGCCGTCGACCGTCACACCGGCGTTGAGCACGCGCTGCACCACCGCACGCACGGCCTACTCCTCGCCCGTGAGTTTGGCGGACAGGTGCTCGAGTGCATGGAAACGATGGCTGATGGCGTTCTTCTCGTCCGCTGTGAGCTCGGCCATAGTCTTGCCCGGCGTATCGACCGGCAGGAACAGCGGGTCGTAGCCAAAGCCGTGGTCGCCGCGGCCCTCGTGTGCGATAACGCCCTCGCAGGCACCCTCGCCATAGGTGACCAGGCCGTCTTGGTCGATGAGCGCAACGACGCTCATAAAGCGTGCGGTGCGATCCTCGTCTGCCACGCCTTCAAGATTAACGAGAAGTTTGGCATTGTTGGCGGCATCATCGCCGTGTACGCCCGCATAACGCGCGCTATACACACCCGGCTCGCCGTCCAGCGCGTCGACGACCAAGCCGGAATCGTCGGCGATGGCCATAAGGCCCGTCTCCTCGACCGCAGCCTGCGCCTTGATGATGGCGTTCTCCAAAAACGTCGTGCCGTTTTCCTCGGGGTCCTCAAAATCGCCCAGCTGGCCGAGCGCCACAAAGCGCACCTCGGGCATGACCTTGCCCAAAATGGCCTCGATCTCGGTGAGCTTATGGGCGTTACCCGTGGCCACAACAATGGTCGCCGCCGGGTCGAGGGTGTCGATGTCAATCTTCTCAAGTGCCATAGCTGGCCTCCTTGTCTCTTATAGCAATGCCGTGTAGAGGACGACGAGGGCCTCGGCCTCTCCCCTCTCAATCAACGGCAGCCTTATACTTCGGCGTTTTCGCAGATTAAACCTGCCAAAATCAACATCCCCTTTTGGCAGGTTAGGCGAGGGCTTGACGCTGAAGCTCGATGAGCTCGGCGATGCCCTTGTCGCCCAGATCGAGCAGGGCGTTGAGACGCTTGCGGTCGAAGGGCGCCTGCTCGCCGGTACCCTGGAGCTCGATCATCTCGCCGGAGTCGGTGGCGACGAGGTTCATGTCGACCTCGGCGTGGCTGTCCTCGGAATAATCCAAGTCGAGCAGGGTGTTGCCGTCGACGACGCCCATGGAAATAGCGGCAACCTGACCGGTAAGCGGAATGCGCTCGAGCTTGCCCGCCTCGACCCACATGGCAAGGGCGTCGTGCAGCGCCACCCAGGCGCCGGTGATGCTCGCCGTACGCGTGCCGCCATCGGCCTGGATCACATCGCAGTCAACGGTAACGGTGTACTCGCCGAGCGCCTTCATGTTGACGACGGTGCGCAGGCTGCGGCCGATCAAGCGCTCGATCTCCATGGAACGGCCCTTGCGGTTGGCATGTTCGCGCTTGCAGCGCTTGCCGGTCGACGCCGGCAGCATCGCATATTCCGCCGTTACCCAACCGGCCTTGGCGCCCTTGCGCCAGCCCGGAACGCCCTCCTCGATGGTGGCGGCGCACAGCACGCGCGTGTCGCCAAACTCTGCCAGGCACGAGCCGTGGGCGTGCTTCATGACGCCGCGGGTGAGCTTAACGGGACGCAGCTCGTTTGCGGCGCGGCCGTTGGCGCGGTTGACCTGCATATATTCCATGGAACTATCCTTTCGGCAAAAGAGTGGCGAAGACTCCGGCGACATTGCGTGCCTAACCGAGTTCGTCGATATCGACATGCTCGATGCTTTTGAGTGGCTGGCCAAAGATAAAGCTGCCCGCCACCGCAAACTCGGCAATGTTGTCGGACGTGGTGGCAAAGCGATGCTGCGGCTCGGCGGTGTTGCCCGCCAGCTGCTCACGGCGCGTGAGGATATCGGTCAGCTCGCGGGTGGTCTCCTCGGCGGAGCTCACCACGCGCACCCCGGGCCCCAACGCATGACGGATGGGGCCCACCAGCAGCGGAAAGTGCGTACAGCCGAGCACCACGGTATCGATGCCACGATCGTGCAGTGGCTCGACTGTGGCGTTGACCAGCGCGCGAACGGCTGGCGTATCAAAAATATCCTCGTTCTCGAGCCACTGCTCCTGCAGATGCGCGCCCGAGGCGAGCTCGTGCTCGACAACCTCGACAAAGCTCGAGGCAGGGCAGCCATACACGTCCACGCCGGCATCCAAGTCCTGGATGGCGCGCGTGTAGGCGCCCGAGCGGATGGTGAGGTTGGTGGCGAGCACGCCCACACGGCGCGTGCGGGTGCTGTTGATGGCGGCACGCGCGCCCGGCGCGATTACGCCAATCACGGGGACATCGAGCACCTGCTGAGCCAGGCGAAGCGCCGCTGCCGTCGCCGTATTGCAGGCGATGACCATGATCTTGACGTCGTGTCTCGAAAGCCAGCGCCCCGCCTGTAGCGCAAACGAGCGCACCTCGTCCTCGGTGCGGGTGCCGTAAGGGCAGCGCTTGGTATCGCCAAAGTAGTAGACGGACTCGTGCGGAAGCGCCGTCGCAATCGCGCGCGCAACCGTCAAGCCGCCCAGGCCCGAGTCGAACACGCCGATGGGGCGCGTATCACCGGCCAGATTCTCGATATCGGACATTACCTCACCAGATTCTCTCTCGAAAAGATATGGCCAAGCGTAACGGCACTGCGCTATGAACGGGCCGCGACGAGCAGCTCCGCCGTCGCCGCCCAGCCGTCAACGATCCTGCCGCGCGTGACAAAGGCGTTATCGCAGGACGCAAGAAACTCGGACGCGCCGGCGCTGGTCAGACCGTTCTCGACCAGGCAGAACGTGCCCACGTGGTCGGCCATGTAGAAATCAGACTCGGAATCGCCGAGTGCCAGCGTCTCGTCGCGCTCGATGCCCAGATGCTCGCAGAAACGCGCGACCGCCACGCCCTTGTCGAGACCCGACGGATTGATGTTAAAGGCACGACCGTCCTCGACGCGATCGAGCTCGAGGGTCGTCGGCTTGGACAGATGAGTCAAGTGGCCGTTGCAGGCCCAGACCAGACCGCAGCCGGCCTCGTCGAGGATGGCCTGCGCCTCGTCATCGGGAATATCGCCGCGCATGCCGACGGTGACCTCGCGGTACTTATAGCCAGTCGACATGTCGTTGTGGTACTCGATCTTGTGCGGCCAGCGAGCGAGAATCTTCTCGCACACGCCGGTCTGCTCAATCACCTGGTGCGGCGTAAGGCCGCAGGCGGGGTCGTAAGGCATGTCGCCGGTCAGATACTCCCAGTCGTTGGCCTTGAGGTCGTACATGACCAGGCCACCCATCTCGCCAATGTAGGAGTTGAGGCCGAGCACGCGGGCATCTTCGTGGATCATGGTGCGGTTGCGACCCGAGGTGGGAATTACCTGGATGCCAGCGCGGGCAAGCGCCACGACGGCCTCGACGAGCTTGGTCGAGGGATTGCCGTCGTTGTCGCGCAGCACGCACGAGCCGGGCGCGAGCATCGTGGCGTCCAGATCGGTAAAGACGTACTTGACCTTGGCAAGGCGCTCGCGCATCTCGCCCGAAAGCTCGGCAACGGTCGGCAGGATGTTGTGGGACATGGTCACTCCATTTATTACGTAGAAAAGACTTAATCTTGGTACCGCGTTTTCCCTAAGGTGAACACGCTTGAGAGGCACCGCATCATCGGGCGTCGATGATTCGCAAACGCCATCCTAAAGGCAGCGGCGCTTAGGCGTCGTACGCCGCAAGGATGCGCTTGAGAACCGAGCCATCACGCTCGCAGGGCTCGGGTCCGTTCTTGCGCAGCATGCACTCCTCCTCGCCCTTGCCGGTCACGATAACCACAGCGGGGCGGTCGGTCTCGCGCACGGCCGTCTCGATAGCGGTGGCGCGGTCGCACACGATCTGCCAGTTATCGTTTCCCTGCGCCTGGACATTGCGCGCGATCTCGGCGCAGATGTCCTCGACGTCCTCGGGGCCCGGGTCATCCTCGGTAATCACGATGCGATCGGCGTACTTGCCGGCAGCGATACCCATCGTAGTACGGCGATCGACACCCTTGCCTCCCGTTGCACCAAAGACAACCGCCAGCTCGCGCTCGGGATAGTTCTCGCGCAGGTCGCGCAAAAGCGTCTCGAGGCTCATGCCGTTGTGCGCATAGTCAACGACGCCCAAAATCTTGCCCGATGCAGACGGATAGAGCTCCATGCGACCGGGAACAAAGACGCCCTCAAAGCCATGGACGATGCCCTCTTCGGAAATGCCGAGGGCCTCGGCGCAGGCAATAGCGGCAAGCGCATTGGACACGTTGAACTTGACGGGCGTGGGGATCACGATGTCACGCGTAAAGCGCGGCGTGCGGACCGTGGCGATCACGCCGCAATCGCCGTTGCGAATGGCCAACGCACGCACGTCGGCGCGTCCATCGGTCAGCGAGAACGTCACCGTGCGCTCGCAGCGGGACGCCGCCTCGAGCACGCGGTCGACGTGGTCCATATCGAGGTTGACCACGGCAAAGCGGCTCTGCGAAAAAATCTTGAGCTTGCTGGCAAAGTAATCCTCGAGCGTGGGGTGCTCGATCGGCGAGATATGGTCCTCACCGATATTGGTAAAGGCGCCCACTTCAAAGTCAATCTTGCCCGTACGTTCGTATTTGAGGCCCTGGCTCGACGCCTCCATGACCAGCCACGGAGCGCCCGCCTCGGCGGCATGTGCGATACGCGACTGCAAAAGGAAGGACTCGGGGGTCGTTAGCTTAGAAGGACCGGCCTCGATACCGTCATCGAACTCGATACCCGTGTTGAGGGCTGGTCGATGACGGCCCGTGAGCTTAGCCTCGTTGGCAAGAATGCCACGCAGATAAAAGCTGCAGGTCGACTTGCCCTTGGTGCCCGTAAAAGCGCAGACCTTCACCTTGCCCGAGGGATGACCGTAATAGGCGTCCGCCACCACAGCGAGCGTGCGGCGGATATCGTTGACGATCACAGCGGGAATATCGACGTCGTAATCGACCTCGGACACGTACGCCACGGCGCCTTCGGCAATCGCCGAGACCAGATACTCGGGCTTGAACGCACGGCCCTTGCAGACAAACAATGTGCCCGGACGCACCTGGCGCGAGTCGTCGGTCGCAAACTCGATGCGCTGGTCGCAAAGAGTATCCGGCTTGGAAACAACAAGGGCCTCGGCCTCGAGCAGCTCCACATAGCGCATCAAAACCAGCTTCTCCTTCGTCGTGCCCGACATATAACGACCTTTCTCGCTAAACCTAACCTTAAAAGAGCAAAAACCGTCCCAGATGAATCCGGTCGCGCCCCTGTATTATCAACCATCCTAATATGCCACCTGACCTTGCGAGTGTCTCAGCACCCTAAAAACTTGCAAGGACCAGCGCACGGTTAATTCGAAATAACAAACCCCCGCCCTACAAATGCGCGCGATGCGGGGATGACCAGTGAGTTTGTCATGCTCTACAAGGACACGTCGCTGCTTTCGAGCGTCGGCGTCATGGAACTCATGCTGTTCTCCAAAAACCTCACGACCACCACGGGCAACATCACACCCTACATTTGCACCGCACCCTACTATCTGGTTGTGACGATTCCGCTCATCCACGTCGTCGCCAAGGTAGAGCATCGCCTTGCCGAGCGCGGCAAGTGCTAGCCCCTCTCGCGCTCTCGCACACAGTAATCGTCGTAGTCGCGGCCCGCCGCTTCACCCAACGCGCGGGCCGTGGTTTTTCGGTCCCCTCGGCGCTTATGCCCCATCACGAAGCAAAAGATTGGCATGATAGTAAGGATTGATTGATATCGACTGCTGCAAACCTTGCGGCAGCGGACCTAAGCCGTCAGCAGAAAGGATCTTGCATGTGCGGTTTTGTCGGTTTTACCGGTACAGATGAACAGAGTGAGCTGGTTCTCACGGCCATGATGAATCGCATCATCCATCGCGGGCCGGATATGGGTGGCCAGCACATCGTCGATAACGTCGCCCTCGGCTTCCGCCGTCTTTCGATTCTCGACCTTTCCGAGGCTGGCGCTCAGCCCATGTCGAGCGATGACGGCAAGGTCACCATCGTCTTCAACGGCGAGATCTACAACTTCCAGGAGCTTCGCGCCGAGCTCGAGGCTGCCGGCTACGTCTTCCACTGCAACGCCGACACCGAGGTCCTGGTGCACGGCTACGAGGAGTGGGGCGAGGACCTGGTCAACCGCCTGCGCGGCATGTATGCGTTCGTGATTCACGACCAGAACAGGAACAAGCTCTTCGGCGCCCGTGACATCTTTGGCATCAAGCCGTTCTATTACTACCGGGCCTCCGACGGCTCGCTGCTGTTTGGCTCCGAGATCAAGAGCTTCCTGGACCACCCCAAGTTTGAGAAGGCCGTCAACCGCGACGCGCTGCGTCCCTACCTCACGCTGCAGTTCCCTGCCACGGAGGAGACGTTCTTTAAGGGCGTGTTCAAGCTTGCCCCCGCGCATTGCTTTACGTACGACCTTACGACCAAGACTATGGACATCAAGCGCTACTGGAGCTGCGACTTTACCGATGACAACTCCAAGAGCTTCGAGGAGTACGTGGACGAGTGCGACAAGGTCGTGCACGAGAGCGTTGCCGCGCACCGCATCGCCGATGTTAAAGTTGGCTCATTCCTCTCCGGCGGCGTCGACTCCAGCTACATTGCCGCCTGCCTCATGCCCGACACCACGTATTCCGTCGGCTTTGACTACAAGAACTTCAACGAGACCAACTACGCCGCCGAGCTTTCCGACAAGCTTGGCATTAAGAACGTGCGCAAGATGATCACCGCCGACGAGTTCTTCGACGCGCTACCCGATATCCAGTACCACATGGACGAGCCGCAATCGAACCTCTCCAGCGTACCGCTGTACTATCTGGCACAGATGGCCGCCGAGGAAGTTACCGTCGTCCTTTCGGGCGAGGGCGCCGACGAGCTGTTTGCCGGCTACGAGTGGTACGAGGACACCCCCGAGATGCGATCCTTCAAGAAGCGCGTGCCGCTCGGCGTGCGCCGTGCCCTGGGCTCGCTCGTTCAGCATCTCCCCTACTTTAAGGGTCACAACTTCCTGACCAAGTGCGCCGAGGTCCCCGAGCGCTGGTACGTGGGCCAGGCAAAGGTGTTCGACCCGTCCGAGGTTGACGAGGTTCTCAAGCCAGCTTACGACACCGGCAAGAACGCCTCCGAAATGTGCGCAGAGTACTACAAGCAGGTCCCCGACTGCTGCGAGCTCTCTAAGAAGCAATATCTGGATATGAACATGTGGCTTCCGGGCGACATTCTGCTCAAGGCAGACAAGATGTGCATGGCGCACTCCCTGGAGCTCCGCGTTCCGTTCCTGGACAAAAAGGTCATGGAGTTCGCCGAGCATATTCCCGCCAACTACCGTGTCAACGAAGAGGGCTGCAAGCTTGTCCTGCGCCACGCCGCCAATCGCACGCTGCCCGATGAGTGGGCAACACGCAAGAAGGTTGGCTTCCCGGTACCAGTTAAGTTCTGGCTGCGCGAGCAGAAATACTACGACTACGTCAAGGAGTACTTCACCGCACCGTGGGCTGCCGATTTCTTTGACACCGATGCGCTCATGAAGCTGCTCGACGATCACTTTGAGGGCCGCGCGCTCAACCAGCGCAAGATCTATACCACGCTGACGTTCCTCATTTGGTACAAGCGCTTCTTTATCGACGAGAACAAGGGCACCAAAGTCTCCGCTTAGATTTCGTTATGAATTAGCGGTGAACCCCGCAGGGTTTCCGCTATACTCAATTCCCGCGGGCGATTGGCGCAACGGTTAGCGCAGGTGCTTTACACGCACAAGGCTGGGGGTTCGAATCCCTCATCGCCCACCACTTGATTGAAAAGGCTCCCAGCGATGGGGGCCTTTCCCTTTTGGGCCCAGTGCAGAGGGATTCGAACCCGCAAGGGTGCGGAGCTGAGGAAAC
>NZ_JBQKHK010000006.1:0-146163 GCF_052118305.1 Collinsella sp. LCP21S3_D3 | reverse complement strand
GTCCTTTCCTAGAACCTGTTGTTGTGGTGATTTCAGATTCTAGGACGAAGGCCGTTCTTCGTTAAACGAGCGCTAGGGTGTCACCCTTACACCAACATTTTCGACGCGATCGTCTGCGACCCGTCGCGCGCGGCATGGGGCAGCTAATACAGCCTGGGCACCGCGGGCCACGACTTTACCTTTGACTTCACGGCGTCGGGCACGTACCGCATCTACTTCAACTTTATGGACAACGACAGAAACGACCCCCAAAACGACAAGGGGATCTACTACCTGCGCACCACGGCGGAGGTGACCGTAAACGACGCCGCCCGCCCAAGCGTCACACAAATCGTCAACGACGCCGTGGACCTGTGCAGGCAAGAGACAAACGGCTCGGAATACGACATGGCGCTGTGGCTCCACGACTGGACACTCGACCAGCTGGAGTACGACCACAGCCTCAACTGGTGCTCAGCCGAAAGCGGCCTCACGCGCCACCAGGACACCTGCAAGAGCTACCAGCGCATCTACTCCAAGCTCCTTAACGCAGCGGGCATTGCCAACGGCCGTATCACCGGCAACGGCCACACCTGGAACGCCGTAAAGATCGACGGCAAATGGTGCCAGATGGACCTAACCTGGGACGACACCAGCGACAACTGGTACGGAGACCTGGACCAGCGCCATCTATACTTTGGCCTAAACGACGAGCTCATGGCAATCGCCCACTCCGACCACACGGTCGTTCATTAATCAATGCATGTAATACGAATTGAACTTCAAAACAGATGAGGGCTCGCAAGCTCCATCCACTTACGCATGGCTCCTTTACAACAAATGTATGGACCTTTTAAAGCCCGAACAATACCGGATTGAGTATTGGGCCAATGAGCTCGCTCGCAACGAAGGAGCCAGAAAAGCCGCCTTCGAGTTCTTCTCCAAAGACGCCATAAAAGTTATAGACGAACGCGAGCAGGCAAGAATTCTATACATCATATTGGCAGAAATCACCAACCCAACCGAATATCGACTCTCTTATTGGACTAAAGCCATTTCAGCAAATGGCCTCAAATGCGCAGTTGATGAGTTCTGCAAGCAAGGTCTTTTTAAAAAACAATGCCTTCTATATAACATTCGTTATTAGGCACAATCGATACCAGTTAATTAGCCACCTCAACAGCCATAACCACGATGAGCTGTAATACCAAAGACGGCCGAACAAACTGATGACCACTAGCCAACTCGACATGCCATCGCAAACACCTTAGTGTCTATTTCTCTCCGCTCGATGAACAACCGACAGAACAAAATCCGCAACGTTGGCAGCAGCGTTCACAGCAAGCCTTGCATGATAGTCCTCGATGTTCACCCTTGATGCCCCCACTCCGTGAGCATCGCCCTGTTTATTTCTCATCTGGCCAATAGAGTCGACAATTTTATTGAGTCCATTTACCAGGTCGCAAATTCTCCTATCCATTGTCCTATCAGCATGAATGTTATAGAGACATTTGACTTGAGAGAACAGTTTTCCAGCATCGCCACTGCTCGAAGGCTGCACCCCCTTGCGTTCGATAGCCCAACAGAAGACCTCTTCTAGTAGTGTTCTCGCTTTAGTGAGAGCGCTATCAAAATTCCCTAGTTCAATATCTTCCTGGGCCCTATCGGCCATATCTTTGATATAAGAACGGTCAATCGTGTTAATTGAAGGAATAGACATCTCGGGCACGTCATCGACTGACACAATAACGTAGTTATTACCGAAACATCTCAGTTCATGTCCGCCAAAGAATAGTACGCTGTTAATGGCAGCGATAGCACCCTCAACAACCGCGCCATGTCTCCGTTTTATTTCCTCCGGCGTCAAGCCATAAAAGTCATTTTGAAAACGTTCAAGGCTAAAGAAATAGGCCAACATATCAGAGACACGATTATTCTCAATGCAATGCTCAAGCAAGACATTCACATACATCCAGCGGCTAGATGAATCATACGTAGCATCTATTCCAAACTTATTGAGCACCTCAACTAACATAGGGCCCGATTGATACGGAAGAGAGATATCTTCATCAAGCGCATCTGAACGAAACGACTTATCTCCATCCAAGATAGCGTACACGTCCTTGGTCTTTATCAAGTTAAACCCAGCCTGCTCACTCTTAAGCATTAGCCCACCTTAATTTGAACTGAAACGCCTGGCTAATTGTATCTCTCTAAATTAGATGTGATGCAGCGTCGCCAACGAAATACCCAAATCGTCTCGTTCCGCCACTTTTGAAAGTAGCGAGGCCATCCACCGCCCCGCTCCAACATAAAACGTGCGTGATAATCGCTGCTTCATATCCTACAGTGAACGTATCAAATCAAGCAATGCTGTACCCAAAGACAACCCACGATCAAAAGGAAAATCCCGGTTGGCGGAGGAATAACCGGAGCATAACCAAGCTAAACAAAACCGAGCACTTCGCATACTTTGCGCGGTAGCAGCGTAGCTCCCGTAGCAACAACACAAGCAGAGACCACAAGCGTAACTGCCAGATTAACGACAGTTGCCATCAGTAGCGGAATCGCAACAAACCCAAGCACCTTAGTCACCACGCTAAGCACCAAGATATGGCACAGGTAGATTCTAAAGGAGAGGTCACCCAGCTTTACAAGGTGACTGCGTGCAAACAGCTGCCGCAGACGGTGACCTGTCAAACCAATCAACACCACAAGTACCGCAGACGTGGCCATCGAGCTCAGCTTAAGCTGCGTCGTGGCCATGTTGTAATCACCCTGCGCCAACCACGCACAGCCCGATACCAACTGAAGGAATAAACAGGCGACAAGCAACCCAGGCAAAAGAGAGCACCTCCGAGTCGCAGCGCGTCCGACCTTCCCCCAATCAAGACCCAGCACGTAGAACAGAAGCCAAGCCGGAAAGAGCACCTGGACCTGCGCTAGGGCAACCCCAACGATTGCTGCAACCTCACGCACCAGTAGAAAAACCGGCGTGACGCAGTAGACCAAAAGACGGTGCGAACGAAGAACCCGGTACAGCAGCGGTGTGAGCACCACAAGCTGCGCATACACGAGCAGATAGTACATCTGTGCAGATGACGTCCCGAGCAGAACGCCCTTGACGATTCCACCCGCAGTCAGCCGCTGCGTCACCACCAGATAGATGCCGGACCATACCAGATAAGGTATCAGCACCTTGTGCAGACGCTTAGCGAGACCCCCCCCCCCAAAAAAAAAATTTTAGACTCGCTCGTAAGCAACCCAGAAAGGAAGAGAAAACCCGCAACCGCCCAGTTAAGAAACGGTCTCAGCACCACCGAAGCAGCGCACTGGGGAAGGCAGTGAATACAAACCACACACGCAATAGCAAGACCTCGTATCGACTGCAGATACCTATCTCGTGCCATTAGCAACCGCCTTTGGGAACGACCTTGAACACCTTGTGCTTGACCGCTCTGAGCTTGCCACGGAAGCGCTGCTTGAGAGACGGTTTGAAGTCGTACTTAGACATCAGCCCCTCAATACCCATCCCTGAAGCAAGATCTGCCATAAACTCATCGCGCTTCTCATACGGGGCAACCGATTTGACCAGACTAGGATTGCCAGCGAGAACCTGTTCGATGGTCGCAACGTCACAGTCAACGGAGGCCATAATGCCCTTAAAAGCCGTGAAGCCCTTCTCGGTATTACAAATAACCGCAGAGACGCCCTTTGAGTAGTCAACTTCGGGATGGATACCTTGGAATCCCCAGAAGTCGCCCAGGGTGATATCGGAGCCGCAGCCCCTTTTGGCCGGACACATGAAACACGAGGATCTCAGCGAAGCGTTGGCCAAAAACGCCTTCATATACCAGTCTCGATTGAAAATGGTGGACTCGCAAGAAGAAGAAGATGGGTCTTTCTCCGCTATGTACTTATACATAGCGGAGTAAGACAGCCATCCGGCTGTCTTACTCCGCATATTAACGTCGCAGACGCTTGAACCGCGGAGCGAGTTCTTGTAGTCGATCCAATCAGACCAGAGGCGCGGTGCCGGAACGCCATGGCAGATGACGTCGACAGTCAAGAGCAGATTGCTCTCCCCCGCCTTTCCCAGATAGCGCTTGATGCCCGCTACCTGGCACGCGGTGCCAGCGAACAGCACCCGTCGCCCAGAACGGATTGCATCGCGGACTCCCTCGTAAACTTCTCGGTCCACGGAACTCTGAACGTACTTAGATCGCATGACATGGTCGAGGGACGCAACATCCTCGACTACGACATGCTCGACGCGGCGGCAACCGTCAGCCCAGGCGGCACCGCACACGGCACCGCCGTCCGCGAGCACGTCACGCGCCAGAAGGCCGAAGACGCCGCCGCTGGAAGATGCCTCCAGCAGCTCGCCAGACTTTCCCTTGGCCCAGCGAACCTCAAGGGCTTCGTCACCTGCGCACTTGGCAAGCGCGGGACACGCCGACTCGCAAGCACGACACCCGACGCACGCATCGGCATTTATGACAGGGCGCACGAAGCCGAAGTCGTCCGCTTGCATGGAAATGCAGGCCTTAGGGCACTTGGCGGCGCATGCGCCACAGCCGCAGCAGGCATCACCGAGCTTGGATATCTTTATCTCATCATGAGGCACAGCGAACTCCTAACGAAGAAACGGTAGCCGCGCGGCGAGCATCTTCTTCTCGCCGGCATCGAGCACAAAGATCCACATGGCAGCCGCGAACAGAACGGTGTAGACGACACCCCAGCAGAAGAACATAACCCAGCCCGTGACGGGTGCAAGGCAAGATCCCGACAGGCACACTACGAGGACACAGGCGGAGGCCAGCAGCACGGGCAGATTGCGGCGCCAGTAGAATCCCATGTCGAGCCCGATTTTCTTCTGGTAGTACCAGTTCATAAAGATACCGTTGCCCAACAAGATGCTCAGAATGTAGGCGGTAGCTGGAGCCCAGTAGCCCAAAACAGGCGACATAACCCAGGTAAACGCAACGTTAATGCCAGCCATGCAGAGATAGACAACGGAGCGGGCCTTGTGCTTGTTCTTGGCGCGCTGAATCTCAATACCCGTATTCTGGCAGAGCGGAATGACCAAAGGAAGCGCCATAGTACTGATAAGCCAATAGGCGTCCATGAAGCCCTCGCCGGCCCATTTGACGATGAAAAAACGGCCGAGAAGAACAAACCCGCAGTAGATCCAGCAGAAGAGAAACATCTGGTAGCGGCCCACTCGCGTCATGAGACGGGTAAGCTCTGCATTGTCGTCGCTCTCGGCCACGATGCGGTTAATCTTGGGCACGAAAACGTTCGACATAACGGTGGAAAGTGAGACAAAAATGCCCCTGATATTAATCGAAACCGCGAAAACAGAGACCGCCACCGCGCCTGAGAGCGCACCGAGGATCATATTCGGCACGCTCTGGTTGACCAAATCGCAGACCTGGTTACCAAAGATCCATGCACTGAATGCGGCAATTGCGCGGAAGAGAGACCCGTCGAAGCGAGAGATGTCGAACTTCATGCCGAGCTTAACGATTGCGAACCGGGCATTAAGGACCAGCAGCGTTAAAGTCACCGCGAGCTGAGCCACCGCGACGCCCACCGCACCCATCCCAACGTTGAGCAGAACGAACGCGACGCCGGGAGTGGCAAGTGAAGTGAACATTTGTCGCGACTGCTGGAACTTAAACTGCTCGTGGGCGAGAATATAGGCATCAAACACGGTCGAGAACAACGTCGCTGCAACGTTGAACGACATGATTGCCATAAGCTCTCCGGCAAGCCCCACCTGTTCGGACGTAAAGCTTCCTGCAAAGAACGTCGTCACGTTCGCCGAAAAGAGAAGACCAAGCGAAAGCGCCACAGCACAGACCACGATATAGAGCATGAGGTACATACCGTTAAGCCTACGAATATCGCACTCGTCGCCCTTTGCTTTTTCCTGCGTGTAAAAGCGAATATAGGCCTCAGAGAATCCGAAGGTGAGCAGAGTGAGCGAGAAGACGAAGGAGTTCGACGTCTGGAACACGCCGTAGTCAGCCTGTCCCACGAACGACAGGAGCATCGGCGTGTAGACAAGGTTCACAAGGTTCTTGACGACAATGTTCGCGTAGCCGAGGACCGCGCCGGCCTTGCGTTGGCTAATCATTCAAACAACCCTTCAGATACTCCATAAAGGCGGAACGCTGCCGCTCAATAGCCTCAGCAACGTTTTCATAGTCAGAAGCCGCAGAAAAATCAATGTCTTTTCCGTCGTAGATCTTGCCCTGAATCCCCAACGCCTCAGAAAGAGAAGTAAGTCGAGAAAACATGCTGCCGCCACCGTCGGCACGTTGAATAATGGTAAGCGGCGTTTCCATGATGGCCGAAAAGACGCTAGCGTGAAAAGAGTCAGTAACAACATGACTCGCGTGTGAGATTAGCGAGATAAACTCAGCGGGACCCGCACCGGGTTCCCCCTCATCATTCCTATCGCTCAAAGAGACAACAGGTAGCTCTCCCCCTCTTGTGGCTGAATAAATGACCTTTTCATAGTCTCCAGAATGGGAACCAAGCACATAGGAAAAAACATAAGGCTCCCTAGGAGTGACTTCATCATTCGATACCTCAAGCCAAACCGGCTTAGGAACAGCAAGGGTTGGGTCGCAAACAACAAGGGCTTTCTTGCCGGTAAGTTCCTCAATAATCTCCGCTCCACGCGCTTCCCTGATGGATAGATTATTGAAACCGCTAAGGCCTTCAGCAAGCCATTTGGACTGCCTTGAATTCAAGGTATCTAGACCAATGCTGGGAGCTGTAGTCAGACGTTGTTCGCGCCGAGCAAAGCGCAGAAAATACCAGTCGAGCGACTCTTTTCTTGCATGAGGGTCTACAAATGCATGATATGCCCTATCGATACCACTGTAGAGTGAGTTTTGCCATGCGTAGCAAGGATTCCAAACTTGATCGCTGCCTACGGCAAAATAAGAAAACTCATCTGCGCAAACATCTACAACGGAAAGTATTTTTCGTGTCTCAATACCGGCGCCGAATCGTGAAAACGCTTGGCCCCTAGCATCAAGAAAGGGATAAACCGACTCGGTCTCCTTGCCTCGCACAACGCTCTTCAATAACCTTTTGGGATGCGCTGCCAAAGGCTCTTTATGATTAAAGGATAAGTAGATCGGACGATACCCAAGACTTCTGTAGATATTCGACGTGGCAAACAACTGAAGCTTATTCCCGTAGTTGAAATCACCCGATAAAGTGATTATCCCAATTGCCCGGTCACTATCTTTACGATTAATTAACATCACTTGAACCTCTCAAATTACGCTTAAAGAAATCTGCCCATTTATGTAACGTGGCCCATAACCTAGCCCACAGGAAAGCGGTTTCAGCATCGCCTCTCACCAAAGCGTTCATCATGGGCTGGAAACGTCGCTTGTAGCCAATCAAGACGACGTTTCCCCTGCACCTTTCCAAACAGTGCATAATACAGGAGTCAAGTGCAACGCTGCGCCAAGTGCTAATCGCCTCTCTCGTTTGCTCAACGCCAGTCAAAGAGCCCGCTCTCAGCAGCTTAGTCAGAATCTCCCTCAAAACCAGCTTATCAGCTGTTTTCACGGTCACTTTTCCATCATCGACAAGCTCAAAAGACCTCGTGGCAAATAGAGGAATATCAGCACCATCCTCGGGATTCACTTTCCCAACGGTCGAAGACTCACCAAGATCCCAACAATAAATGGGCGATGAGGGCCAAAATAGCACTCTACTTACACCGGGGAAAGTGAGGTAGGCGATGTTGAAAAGCCTGTCCTCCGAAAAACGAACGCCTCTCGGAAATGGACCAAATCCAGAGAGCCCGGAATCAACCAGAGACTGCAAAAAACTCCTCTGATAGAGCCTGGCACATGGGGAATTAACTTCAAAGAAAGTACCTGGTAAAGTTACAGTCCGTGGAAATCCAGCCGCAGTTGCCATGCTTTCAACTATCTCACGAGCACTGACCTCGAAACTGAAAGCTGCGCAAGAATCCTGTGGAGCTTCCGAAGTCACCCCATTATCCGAGACCAACATGGGAAACACATGCAGCTGCGCAGACGTATCACGAGCCGCAGACACTAGCGAAGGTGCGCCGGAGTTTAACAGCACATCATCAGAATCTAGAAACATGACCCACCGCGCGGTCGCAAAGGAAACGCCAGTATTCCTAGCTTCAGATCTACCTTTATTCTTCTGATTAATCAGAAGAATATTCGTATGAGATTGTTCCAGTTTTTCAACGACAGCTTGAGTCTCATCAGTGGAACCGTCGTTCACGACGATGATCTCCCATTGAAGGGCAGTGTCGAAATCCAGGACGCTATTGATGGCTCGCTCCACAGTACGCTCAGCATTATAGGCAGGAATCACAACTGAAATATCCTTATCCAACAGAGAATACCTCCTTATTGCTTGCAGACAGCTCCGATGGCATAGATGCGCGCAGGTCCAAGGAGACCGAAACGGTTATTCCAACCGCAAGCAAATAAGGCATAAAGTAGTACTGCGAGCCGAATAGCGATCCAGAGCTGAACCCATAAATTAAAGCGAAAATCTGTAAACAAAGCGAAGTCTTCAAATGGCCGGAGCACTCAATCGATTTGCTTTTGATTGAAAGATAGAAGGTAACAATAAGGCTGGCACAAATAAGTAAAATCGCAAAAGCAGCCCCTACGATTCCCGTCTCATATAGGAGGTTATATAGCTCGTTATGGGCAATAATGGTCGTCGTGAACCCGTCAGCCCAAACATAAAAATAGGTTGTCCAGCCATTGCCGAATATCGGGCTGCGTTCCCAGCCCGATAGGGCAAAGTCCCAGAGCAGGTGACGTCCAGAATCGACGTCGTCGAGATTGTTGGCTGCAAACGTATCGGTGAACCTAGCAATAGTGTCAGCAATTGCTGGGATATACGCAGACGCCACCTCAATTACGCCCAGGGTAATCACGGCTACGAGCAAGGCTTTTCCAAATCTGCCCTTATTCGAGGACGATGCAAGATAGACAAAGAGCACAGCAACTATGCTGAACATAAGGTGAGCCCTCTTGGTGGTCAAAAAAAGCGCCACAAAGAAAACCATGGCCAATACACCGATTATCTTGTGCTTGGGGCGATTTTTGAAGAACAGAAAAGAGCAGCTAGCGATAATAAAACCCAGGGCATTGTACGTACCGTTGTTGCTGTAGTGAGTCGTCAAACCCGAGCGGTAGTCAGTTGCATTAACTTCCATGGGGAAAAAGGCAGCCTTTATGGGCGCATAGAGGTCAGGGAAGACGCATAGCACTATAGTTGAGATGGAATAGACCGACAGTAGCAGGATGCAAATCCAGGCCGTCTCATCAATCCAGCCCGTCCCAATGGAAGCAAACAGCATCACAATAGCAAACAAAACGAGGGCAAGTGTCAGCTCTGGGCGCAGACCGTGATGCGTCAGGCAGCTGACCAAAGCAAACAAGGAAAACAACACCCACACCAAGAGAAGCGAGATATTCTGAAGTTTGACTTCTGTGAGAAAGCCACTTTTGAAACTGTAAGCCATAGCCAAGAACGTACCGAGAAGCAGCAAGCCGAGCTGAATCTTCTCCGGTATGAACTGGGGGAAGAAGCAATAAGAGGCAAAGCAGAGGATGATGATCCTGAGCGTTAGCCTTTTCTGCGATTCTGAGTTCATACAACCTACCTGTTTGTCCGTTAATGAAAGCTCTTAAACTTCACCGTGGCGAAAAAAACGGCCACGCAATTTGCGACTCGCTCAGGGACTCCCTTAGAAAGAAGCCTTGAATAGACTGCATGTTTATATTTGCGCCTTGGGGTAAACCATGACATTGAGAAATGATGGATGCAGCGGGTGTTATCTGTTAGAACAATAGAGCCTGTAAGGTAATCTTTTGGATTGAAATATTCTACTGGATAAACCGTAAAACCATTCGCATGCCAGAATCCATCAGGGAAGATCCGGGCGTATCTATTAACGATCTCGGTCGTACGGTCGACGATAGTCTTATCATTATAGGAGCCATCAGACTTAATAAAATGCTCTCCCGCATACTCGGCAAGCACCTCATCCAACAAAGGATCATTTGGACGCGAGGCAAATCCAAGTCCAGGATTTACTGTACCCAGACCTCCGTCTAATCCCATCGTCTCCATGCCAAGAAAGGGCCCACGTTCTAAGATGTCATCAATGGCATTAACGACTTCGACATCAGTGTCGAAGTAGATGCCACCATAGCGGCTAATAATATCCAGCCTTGCGTAATCGGAGACAAAAGCCCATTTCTTAGCAGAATATGCTTCACGAACATAATCGCAACAATCAACATCCCAATTGCTTTCATTCCAAAGTTTTATTTCATAACCAGGAAGATATTTCTTCCACGATTCAATACATGCTATCTCGTCAGGGCCCAAAGGATTACCCCCGAACCAGCAGTAATGTATGGTCTTTGGAATTGTCGTCTCTTTAATCATGTCGGTCGTCATCTAATCCGCCTTGTTAGCATTAGCAATCATCAAGAAATTCCCCATAGTTCCTGTAGGTCCTCGCATCCTTCATCCACTTTAAGCTCTTATCCCATGTGCCCATTAGCATCGTCTGCGACTCATGCACACCGCAGAGATGCTCGGGATCCGCGAACAGCGGGAAGTACTCGCGAATCTCCTCTGGCTTGGGATCGCGATCCAGCTTCGCCCGGAAGCAACGCACATACTCCTTGGCCTCCTCGACCTGTGCGGCGGCACGCTTCTCCCGGTAGTGTTCGAGCGAGCAAATCCGCCGAGCGGGCACCCCCCCCCCCCAAACCGAATCTCCCTCGACATGGCCGCTCACCACAGCATGGGCACCGATGATCACGTTATCCTCAATAGTCGTACCGCACAGAATGGTGGCGCCCCATCCGACGAAAACATTGTTGCCGATGGTAACCGGCTTCTCGTTACCCAGAACCTCACCAGTCTTGCCCTTTACAACAGACCAACTGAAGTCATGAGTCAGGATAGTAATCGGTCCGGTGAGATTAACGTGATCTCCAATGGTCAAAAGGTGTGGATCGGTCACGTCGACATGCGTTTCTCCCGGACAATGAAACGTAACGTCCTCCCCGATAGTGACCCCGCACGAGCGCAGGTATTTCAAGTAACCCTCGTTATTCACAAGAAGTTTGTTGTAAACCTTCCTCACAACATCTTTCAAAGCCATTCTTGCAACTCCAATCTAGAAAAAACCGAGCGCCGCAGCCATATAGAGAACGTTCGCGGCTCTCCGCTTCAGCAGCTCCACAAAGGCCCTCTGCGCAAAACCAAGTCTCTTGCTCGGATATTCGTCTATCACCCTCAGCAGCCGCTGATCGCCTGCCATCTTCCGTATGGCACTGCAAGCGTCGTGTCGGCTCTTGCCGCTCACACGGGATACTTCCTGCGAGATGCACATCTTCATATAGATGAACAGCGTCTTCGTCAGTCTCAAAACGCAATCCGCCTCAGCGGGCGAGTTCGCCACGAGCCGGAGAGCGTAGTCAAAGAAGTACAGGCACGCCTCGAAGCGGTCCGGCCTGTACGAGGTCGTGAGGGACGAAAGATTAGTGCGGTACGAATAGCCCACGCAGCTCGTCGTCGCCACCTTGCTGCAGGTTCGCAGAAACATGAACTTGAAAACAAAGTCCTCGCTAATCACCTCGCGCTCCGAGGGGAAGCGGAGGTCGTACTCGTCTATGTTCGTCTTTGCGAACAAGGACGAACATGCCGACATCGGAATCGAGTCAGACGCTTCGGGGGCGCTTCCACAAACGCGGGGGATGAACTTCATCGCCAGCTCATTGCCCTCCCACACGGCATCCTCGAGCTTGAATTCGAACTGGGAGTTCCCCTCGCCGTCGCGCTTGGTGAACCCGCCCAGCACGCAGTCCGCCCCGGTATCCTCTATAGCGCGGACAAACGTCGCGACCATGCCAGGTTCGAGCCAGTCGTCAGAGTCAACAAACATCACGTGCGTGGTCTCAGAGCGCAGGCTGTCGAGCCCCGTGTTGCGCGCGAAGCCCAAACCCGCGTTCTCCTTGTGCACCGTCCGAACGCAATCGTTTTCGGCGGATAGGCGCTCGCACAGCTCACCTGACCCGTCGGTCGATCCGTCGTCGACGAGCAGTATCTCGAACACCGAGTACGACTGCTCAAGAATGGAGCGAACGCACCGCTCGAGATAATGTTCCACGTTATACACGGGAATAATGACAGTTATCTTCAATGCAGAATTCATCAGCCAGCAAGCTCCTCGTACATATTGAGAACAGAATCAAAACAAGCCGGCTGCGAGTAACCCGCTTTTTCTACCACGTCTACATTGCGAATCGAACGCGATCGCATGCGAACCAAGAAACCATCTGCAGCATTTGCCCAACAAAACTCGCCGTCATCTAAGGAAAGACGTGAGCAAAGCTCAGGGGCAATCACGACCTCATTGGTTATCGCGTTGCTCATAACAACCGCAAGCCCAGTCGCTTGGGCCTCGATAAGGTTAATCGGCAGTCCTTCATATTTAGAGGGAGCGAAGAGGACATCCATCGCGCAATAATAACGCTCAACATCGTCAACGCGACCAGCACAAATGCAGCGACCCTCGCTAATCAATCCTGCCGCATGGCACTTAAAGCTATCGAACAGCTCCCCATCGCCACAAACAAGCAGGAAAGCATCAGAATTCCGCTTTGCATACTCTTCAAATATATTTAGAACAAATAAAGGATTCTTGGCATCGACAAAACTTGCCGCGAAACCAAGAACCGGAGCGTTTTCAGGGATTCCATACGCTTGACGTACCTCAGAGCGAGAGGCTTCATTAAATTCGAAACGACTGACATCAATCCCATTGAAGGCTACATGATATTCACCACCAGCAAATAGAAAATCACCTGCTGCATGTGAACACGCTAGCTTCCCCGAACAATCTTTTAGATACAGCTTTCGCTCAATGTTAGTGAAAAGATTCTTTGCGCCTCTCGACCTATTACCGAAAGAGCTGTTGTGCGAATGAACAATCGCCTTAGCTCCAGCTTTAACAGTTAGATGAGCAAAATGGAATACTAGCCCATTGTTGCCGTGAATATGGACGATGTCATAACCCCCGTCAGCAACAAACGCTGAGACAGCAGTGCCGCTGATAAGAGCTCCCTTAACCCCACCAGAGACTAATGGGCCAGCGCCGGCGACGCGAATGCTATCAACCGCCGTAGTCACTGAGACCACACTGCAGTCAATTCCATTAGCGCTTGCTACGGCAACCAAGTCCTCGACATACCGCTCGACACCGCCGCCGCTCCATTTGAGGACAAGCTCTAGAACCTTCACGGGCTACCTTTCGTCCAAATCGAAATCTTGTCGCTCGGAGTGCTTCTTTGCAAAGCCGTGAACATCGGATATAACCGTTGCGGGATTGCCGCTAACGATAGATCCAGCCGGGATACTCCCCCGCACCACGGCCCCTGAGCCCACAATGCAGTTATCGCCTAAAACGGCCCCAGGCATGATGATTGACCGCGCACCGATAAAGCAGTTACTGCCGATTTTGACAGGGCGTCTGATGACCCTATGGCGCTCCGCGGCATCGATACCCACTGCCCTAAATGCATTGTTAATGCTGTAGTCATGAACGAGCACGACCACATCGAATGAAATGGTGCAATCATCACCGATTTCAATCATGTCATAGCCCGACGAATCCAAAAAAACAGTCGGGCTGATCCAGCAGTCACCAGGCTTTTCATTAATCTTTACACCCAGCTTTCGGAGAAACTTTGGGTATTGGCGAATAAAAGCCGGCTTATTAAGCTTGTCCAGCCACCAGTAGTAGCTATTGAGCGCCTTGAGCGCATATGTCTTGAGTCCCATCCGCTCTCTCCCATATATTTCTACTCACCGGAAGTACATCACTGCGCCGAGCGCTTAAAGCACATCGCAAGAAAATGCCAACTGTCAATAAAGTAGCGCCTGAACAGGCGTTTCGGCTCCTTAAGGAAGCGATACAGCCACTCAATACCTGCGCGACTCACCCATTCGGGCGCACGTTGTACATTACCGGCAAGAAAGTCCACCGTAGCGCCACAAGAGATGGAAACAGGAGCCCTGTAAATGTCGCGGTTGCCCTCAACGAAGATCTCCTGCTTAGGGCAAGAAAGACACGCCAGAAGGATATCCGGCTTAGCCTCGACAAGCATTTTATTGATTTTCTCGAGCTCGGCAGAGTCCTTCTCGAAGCCAAACATTGGCGAATACGCCCCCACGACCTTAAGGCCGGGATGCTCGGCGACCAGATTATCGCGCGCCACCTCAGGAACGCCATCTTTACCGCCCAAGATAAACACCGAAAACCCCTCACGCTCGGCCATAGCACATACAGCGGGCACGAAGTCGCTGCCCGAAACCTTCTCGGGTAACGGGATGCCACGCTTCTGTGCAACCTTCAGAGGCGGCTTGCCGTCCATAAGAGAGAGATCGCAGTGTGCGATGGCATCCTTCAGGGCGGGGTTCTTATCCGCTTTAACCATCACGTCAACGTTGAGGAAGAGCACATGCGAAGGCTCAGCGTCCCGGGCTAGCTCCCTAACGAGCTCGAGGGCTTCGTCGCTCGTGAGAGCATCCACGGGCACCCCGAGGAAGTCATATCGTTTATCATCAAATATGCTTGTCAAACGAAAGCGCCTCCCCCGCCCACTCAAACGCAACACACGCGGCCTTGGCGGCCACTTCGTCGCTGGTCTTGTCTCCGAACATTACGCATCCAGCTGAATTTGCGTCAAAGTCACGCATAGCAGCCTGCAGCATTCCTGGTGCGGGCTTACGGCATTCGCACGGCCCCGTGTAGTCGGGGTGGTGCGGACAGAAGTACCAAGCGTCCACATGGACGCCGAGCTTTTCCAGCTCATCCTCCATGCAGCGATGAAGACGGCGCATATCGGCCTCGGTGTAGAGGCCCTTGGCGATTCCGGCCTGGTTGGTCACGACGACGACCTTATAGTCGGGGTCATCGGAGTAACCACGCATGATGTCGACTGTGGAGGGGATCAGTTCGAGCTTCTCGGGCTCGTGCAGGTGCCCCGTGTCAACGTTGATCGTGCCGTCGCGGTCGAACATGGCGAGCTTCCAAGACCTGGCGAGCGGCGCAAGCATCGTCTGCGCGAGCTCGTAGTCCTCCGGCACGCCGATGTCGATGAAGCCACCGGGGCACTCCACGGCGCGCAGTGCCCCTTCGCCAACGACGCGCTCGAAGTAGTCGCTCTCCAGGGAGAACTTCTCGGGCATGTTATTCAGGGCGTCCCTGCGCAGCAGGTAGACGCCCGCGTTGATGAGGCCCTCCTCGCACGGGCGCTTCTCGTGGAACGCGGTCAGGGAACCGGCGGCGTCCACGTCGACCGTCCCGTAGCGCTCGAAGCCGCGCATGCGCTTGACGGCGATGACGGCTGAGACGCTATCTGAGGCATCGGCCGCGGCCGCCTCCATGGCGGCGAAGTCCACGTCGAGCCAGGTGTCGCCGTTCAGGACGAAGACGCAGTCCGACTGACACCTGCTAAGCGCCCTCTTGACGGCGCCGCCGGTGAACAGCGGCATCTCCTCGGGGCTGTATTCGATTGCCATGCCGCGGTACGCGGGGCCGAAGAAGCCCTCGATCTGCTCGCGGCGGTAGCCGTCAGCCACGACCGCGCGGTCGAATCCCGCGGCGGCGAGCTGGTCCATTATGAAGCGCAGGAACGGCCTGCCGGCGACGGGCGCCATGGGCTTGCAGACGTCGGGCACGACGTGGGCGAGCCTGGTGCCGAAGCCGCCCGCCAGCACGATTGCCTCGCGAAAGGGGCGCATCTACTCGGCACCCCCGAACATGTCGGCCTCGACGGCTGCGCAGAGGACATGGTAGGTGGGAAGGTGAAGCTCCTGGACGCGGAAGACCTCGTCGCGGGGCACGCGGACGCAGACGTCGGAGATGCCGGTGAGCTTGGATTCTCTGGCGCCGGTGAGCGAGACCACGCGCACGCCCTTGGCGCGGGCGACCTTCGCGGCCTCGACGACGTTGGCGGAGTTGCCCGAGGTCGAGATGGCGAGCAGGACGTCGCCGGGCTCGCCGTAGCCGTAGACCTGCTGGGCGAAGACGCCGACGGCCGCCTCGTCGTTGCCGAACGCGGTGGAGAGCGCCGTCTGAGAGACGAGCGAGATGGCGGGAAGGGAGCCCTCGAGCCATGCGGGCGCATCGGAGCCGTTGGCCTCGCGGTACGCCTCGGAGAAGGCCCCGTCGACGGGGCGCTTGAAGCGGAAGCTCTTCATGAGCTCGCCGACCGTGTGCTCGGAGTCGGCCGCGGATCCGCCGTTGCCGCAGACGAGCAGCTTATTGCCCGCGCGGAAGGACCCGGCGATCAGCTCGCGCGCCGCGCGGACCTCCGCCTCGCAGGCGAGCATCTCGGGGTAGTTGCCGAAGAAGGTGGACAGGCACTCGTCGCCCGTCTGGGGGCACTTGGTATCCATTAGCGGGATCCCTCCAGGTCGTAGTCCTCGGGCCCGTAGTAGACGACGGAGGTCCCGCCGTCCTCGAACTCGAACGGTATGTAGAGCAGGTCGGACATCGCCCGGCGCACGGACTCCTGCGCGTCGGGCTCCACGTAGAAGACGAGGAACCCTCCCCCGCCGGCGCCCAGCAGCTTGCCGCCGAGGGCTCCCGCGTTCACACCGCGCTCGTAGAGGGCATCGATGGAGCCGGTGGAGACCTGCGAGCCGGTACCGCGCTTGAGGCGCCAGGTGGTATCGAGCAGGCGGCCGAACTCTGAGAGGTCCGCCGACTTGTCGGTGAGCACACCCTCGGCCACGTCGACCAGCGCCAGCATCTCCTTGAGTTGGGCGGTCTTGTCGACCACGCGGTTGGCCTTCTGCATGTCCGAGGAGAAGCGGGTGAAGCCGGTGAAGAACATCATCAGGTTAGAGTTGAGCTCGCGCTTGCGCTCGGGCGAGATGACGATGGGGCGCACCGAGAAGTCGCCGTCGGCGAAGTCGATGCGGTTGAGGCCGCCGAACGCCGCGGCGATCTGGTCCTGCCAGCCGCCGGCCTCGGCGCACAGATCGCGCTCGAGCCTGATGGCCTCCCTGGCCAGGCGGTCCTTGGAGGCATAGGTGCCCTTCATGCAGTGGAAGGCGTTGAGCATGCCCACGGCGAAGGACGATGAGGTGCCCAGGCCCGACCGGGCGGGCAGGTCGGCCTCGTAGGCGATGCGCACCTCGCGCATGTCGAGCATCTGCATGGCGTTGCGGACCGCGGGGTGCTCAAGCTCTGAGGGGTCGGAGACCCGCTCGATTTTGGAATAAACGAGCTCGGTGGAATAGTCGAAGAAGCGCGGCAGGTGGCGCGCCGTGACGTAGCAGTACTTGTCGAACGTGGTCGAGATGACCGAGCCGCCGTGCTCGTTGAAGAACTCGGGCATGTCTGTGCCGCCGCCGAAGAACGACATGCGGAAGGGTGTGCGAGTGATAATCATTTCTCAAGAACCTATCTTCAATAACTAAAGGGAATTAACTAGCGCCGCCACCGGTAATGACCTCGACCACCGTGAGCAGCACAATCTTGATATCGGTCAGAACGCCCCTCTTAGCGATGTACTCCAAATCGCGGCGAACCATGCCGTCGAAGTCGGTATCGTTGCGGTCAGTCACCTGCCACCAGCCGGTAATACCTGGCTTCACTGCCAGGCGCTGCAGGTCGTACTCGGTGTACTGGGCCACCTCATTCGGCAGCGGCGGGCGCGGGCCCACCACGGACATCTGGCCCAGGAACACGTTCAGGAACTGCGGGAACTCGTCGATGGAGTGCTTGCGGATGAACTTCCCGATCTTGGTGACGCGGGGGTCCTCCTTCATCTTGAACATGGCGCCAGCGATCTCGTTTAGCTCCTTGAGCTCGGCGAGGCGCTCGTCGGCGTCCTTGTACATGGATCGGAACTTCCACATGCGGAAGGTGGTCAGGCTGCCGTCAGGGCGGGTCTGACCAATGCGGATCTGGCTGTAAAACGAGCTGCCCTCGCTCTCCATGCGAATGGCCGCCGCCAGCACCAAGCTGGGGATCGCGATGACGACGAGCACGGCACCGCTGAACACGATGTCGAACGTGCGCTTGACGGTGCGGTAGGCTAGGCGCGAGCGATCCCAGTCCATGATGGATTGCATGGCCTTGTTGCGGCCGACGCCCTCACGCCGGTCCATGGCCTGAGCAATCAGCACCGCCCCCGCGGGCGCGTTGCTCTCTGTTACTTCTTTAGCAGCCACAGTCAAACTTACGTCCCCGTTCCCCAGGGATCCTCCAATCGATAAATTCAAAAATACGAACGAATAGCTGTTGCAACGTCTCCCTTACGTTTTGCTGGGAACATCGAGCGGCAGCAGCTCCCTAAATGTGGAGTCACCCTCGCCCACGTCCACCAGGCACCAGCGCTTATGACGGTCGATCTTCTTTACACGGGCCTCTTGCCCCACCAAGGGACCCTGCTCTATGTGCAACACGCCGTCTTCTATGCGGGCTACGCTGTTGCGCACCACACCGTCGTCGTCCAGTACGCTGCGGTACCAGTCCTGCGCATCGTCCGGCATGGGCATGTACGCCCGCTCCCTACTGCCGGCGATGCGACAGCCAAAGCTCAACTGGGCCAAAGCCCTATCGAGCGCGGCGGCATCGTGCGTGGCGACGAAGAAATATTCCTTGTACATAGGTTTGGTTTGGAGCGACCAGGCGCCGTCCCGCTTAAACCAGAACTCCTTTTGCATCACAAAAGCGTCCTGCATAAGGTTGTGCGGGATAATGCGGCGAACCTTTTCGCAGGTCTCGCGCTCTTTTCCATTGGGGGTGTGGACCAGATACCAGCGGACGCGGCCGTGCTGGCTATTGGTGGTGGCGCCGTTAAATGCGCCCGGCAGCTGCTCTTGGCGCCGTGCCGTCTGTCCCATGTTCTCGCCCCTCTTTTTGGCTTTGCGATGCACGCAAATGCAGGGGCGTTTAGAACAGGCTTCTCGCTCGCAGCTAGGCGCAGTCGCAAAAGTACAGGTTTTCGTATCTATCGACACAGGTCATTATACGAGTTAATTCAGGCCGTTTTCCCAGATTACGCAAATTGCTGCGCAAGCAGACACATCTCCATACCCCTCTACAAAAACCTGTACCTTTTTGTGCAAAAAACCGCTCATCCAGCGGCTTTTTTTGTTTGGGCATTAAAAAAGGCGACCGCCCTTTGTGGACGGTCGCCTTATACGTATTGTTGTTTTGTTCGCCTTAGGCGCGAGTCTTAATCTCCTCGGTCACCTTAGCCACAAACTCATCGACGCTCATCTGAACGGTCTCGTTGGAACGATCGCGGACGGAGATGTTGCCGGCCTCGACCTCCTTCTCGCCCAGGATGAGCATATAGGGCACGCGGTCGATGCTGCGGGCCTCACGGATCTTGTAGCCGATCTTCTCGTCGCGATCGTCGCAGACCACGCGAATGCCGGCCTCTTCCAGCTTGGCGCACACCTCGTGGGCATAGTCGCGGCTCTTCTCGGAGACCGGAAGCGCCTTGACCTGCACGGGGGCCAGCCAAGTGGGGAACTTGCCCGCAAAGTGCTCAATCAGAATGCCAATAAAGCGCTCGATGGAGCCAAAGCACACGCGGTGCAGCATAATGGGGCGCTTCTTGGTGCCGTCGGCATCCACGTACTCCAGGTCAAAGTTGAGCGGCATCTGGAAGTCGAGCT
Source organism: Collinsella sp. LCP21S3_D3 (assembly GCF_052118305.1). Taxonomy (NCBI): domain Bacteria; kingdom Bacillati; phylum Actinomycetota; class Coriobacteriia; order Coriobacteriales; family Coriobacteriaceae; genus Collinsella; species Collinsella sp. LCP21S3_D3. The sequence goes on along the minus strand of NZ_JBQKHK010000006.1, from coordinate 126,423 downwards.
GGACGGTACCGCACTGCCAGGTGCGGCCGAGCGAGTCCTCCAGGTGGAAGTCGATCTTGGGGCCGTAGAAGGCGCCGTCGCCCTCGTTGACCTCGTAGTCCATGTGCAGCTGCTCAAGAGCGGTGCGCAGACCCTCCTCGGCTCGTGCCCAGTCCTCGTCAGAACCCATGGAGTCCTCGGGGCGGGTGGAAAGTTCAACGTGATACTTAAAGCCAAACTTCTGGTATACGGAGTCGATAAGGTTGACCACGCCCACGATCTCGTCGGTCAGCTGGTCGGGGCGCACAAACAGGTGGGCGTCGTCCTGGTTAAAGCAGCGCACGCGGAACAGGCCGTGTAGGGCTCCGCGCAGCTCGTGGCGGTGCACCAGGCCAATCTCGCCGGCGCGGATGGGCAGCTCGCGATAAGAGTGCGGCTTGGAGGCGTACACCAGCACGCCGCCCGGGCAGTTCATGGGCTTAATGCAGTACTCTTCGTCGTCGATGACGGTGGAGTACATGTTGTCCTTGTAGTGGTCCCAGTGGCCCGAGGTCTTCCACAGCTGCTTGTTCATGATGAGCGGCGTGGAGATCTCCACGTAGCCGGCCTTGTGGTGGATCTCGCGCCAGTAGTCCAGCAGCGTGTTCTTAAGGATCATGCCGTTGGGCAGGAAGAACGGGAAGCCGGGGGCCTCGTCGCGCATCATAAAGAGGTCCATCTCGCGGCCGATCTTGCGGTGGTCGCGCTTCTTGGCCTCCTCCAGCATGTGCATATGCTCGTCGAGCTCTTCCTTGGTGGCAAAGGCGACGCCGTTGATGCGGGTGAGCATCTTGTTGTCCTTGTCGCCCTTCCAGTAGGCGCCCGAGACGCCGGTGAGCTTAAAGGCCTTAAGGGCCTTGGTGTAGCAGATGTGGGGGCCGACGCACATGTCGATGTAGTCGCCCTGCTGGTAGAAGGTGATGCGGGCGTCGTCGTCCAGATCGCCGATGTGCTCGACCTTGTACTTCTCGCCGCGCTCCTCCATAAGGGCGATGGCCTCGGCACGGGACTTCTCGTACACGGAGAACTTGAGGTTCTCCTTGACGATCTTTTTCATCTCGGCCTCGATCGCGGGGAAATCGTCCTCGCTGATCTTGACGCCCTCGGGCAGGTCGACGTCGTAGTAAAAGCCGTTGTCGGTCGCGGGGCCGTAGGCAAAATCGGCCTGGGGGTACAGGCGCTTGATGGCCTGCGCCATGATATGCGCGGCGGAGTGGCGGATGACGTGCGTGACCTCGTCCTGCGGGAGCTCGGCCACCGAACCGTCATTGTAGAGTGCCTTCATGGGTATGTTTTCTCCTCTCGGATGCCTTGTGCAAGTGCTGCTTGGCGCCGTGCAGTGTGCATTGCGCTTGCCGGCGCGTGCGTTTTGACTTGCATCATTATAGGCAGGTTACCTAGGTATACAAGCGCCCGCCGCACCTGAATGGCACGGCGGGCGAATTTCTACGCATGCTTCATCGCGTGGGGCGGGTGCAGGGCGCGCGGCGTTCGCGTGGCGCGCGGGGCCCGTGGCTTGCGGCCGGCCCGGCGATGGATGCGCTACTGGATGCGAGTTCGGCAGTAGGGGCAGACCTTCCAGTGTGCGTCGAGCGGGCGATGGCAGCTGGGGCACACGTTGCGCACCTGGGTATCGCACACCGGGCAGACCACAAAGTCCTTCTCGATGGGCGCACCGCACTGCGGGCAGGTGCCGTACTGGGCAAGCTGGCGCTCGCGCAGGGCCATGTCCAGCTCCTGCTCCTCGCGGTCGGCCGCATAGGAATGCGGGCGCAGGACTAGGTAGGCAATAAGGCCTACAAACGGGATGAGGGCAATGATGCCCCAGGCCACATAGGCACTGGCGCCGCGGCGACGGGCGTCAATAAACACATAGACGACCGACAGCACGTACAGGGCGATGATAAAGCCAACAAAGGCATAGATGACGCCCATAAGCTGCGGCGACATGAGCTCAGAGATGTACTTGGACATTACGGATACCTTTCGGGGTAGTTACAACTCGAGTTAGTGTAACACGGGGGTTAACGATTTGGCAGGTCGCAGGCATGGGCGGATAGAAACATCTCAATCTTTAACAGGTGAGAGCGGAATCCGGGTCCAGATGTTACAGAATTAGACAAATCGTTCTCTCCCAGACTTAAATCTCAATCTGTAACATCTTGGCTCCAGAATCAGTCCCTACTGTTACAGATCAAGATGAACGGTGAGCCCTCCGTTAAATATCTCAATCTGTAACAACTAGGGGCCAGAAATCCTTCTATCTGTTACAGATCAAGACAAAGGAAAATGTCCAATCTCAATATCTCAATCTGTAACAACAACTCGGCAAAAACAGGTCTAACTGTTACAGATTTAGACATTCGAAACCGACTGATGGGTTCATCTAAATCTGTAACGTCTAGAACCCAAAACGGTCCCGAGATGTTACAGATCGAGACAGATGACCTCTCCCTGACTTTAAATCTCAATCTGTAACACATAGGACCGATTTTCTACTCTTACTGTTACAAATCAAGACAAACAGAGGGCCCGCCTGGCAAACGTCTCGATCTGTAACATCTGGAACCCAACTCTTCTGCTTACCGTTACAGAACGAGACAAACCTTTGACAACAGGGGTGCCAGACGAGGTCACCGATTGACCTGAGTCTCCCCTCGCCTGCCGTTGGCGGATGCAGCGGGGCTGTTCGCCGCATTGCCGCTGCGCGGGGGATGCGCACACCGTAGGATAGCTTTATTGACAGCCTGTCAACTCTTCTGGGAGGCACTGTGACAGAAACGTTTGATATCGCGATTGTGGGCGCGGGCATCACCGGATGCGCCATCGCGCGGCAGCTCGCACGCTATGACCTGTCCATCTGCGTGGTCGAGGCGGCCAACGACATTGCCCTGGGCGCGTCGAAGGCCAACGGCGGCCTGGTGCACGCCGGCTACGATCCGGCGCCGGGCACGGTTAAGGCCCAGGTCAACGCCCGCGGCTGCGAGCTATATGGCACGTGGGCCCAGGAGCTGGGCTTTTTGTTTTGCCGCACCGGGTCCATGGTGCTGGGCTTTAGCGACCAAGACCGCGCGCAGCTGGAGCAGCTGCAAAGCAACGGGCTGGCAAACGGCGTACCCGAGTTGGCGATCATCGGGGCCGAGCGCATCCACGAGCTGGAGCCGCGCGCCAGCGCCCAGGCCACGTGCGCGCTGTGGTGTCCCTCGACCGGCTATGTCGATCCGTTTGAGGTCGCCATCGCCGCGATGGAGAACGCCGTAGCCAACGGCGTGACGTTTGTGCGCTCCGCACCGGTGGAGACGATCGAGGTAGCTCCCGGCGCTGGCGACAGGAGCGGTGACGGGACCGCTCGTTTTACGCTGGTGACACCGGCCGGTGATGTGCGCTGCCGCTATTTGATTAACGCGGCGGGCAACGGCGCCGCAGACATCTCGCATATGGCGGGCGCCGAGGAGTTCCAGATGGTCTGGCGCCAGGGCAACATTGTGGTGCTGGACAAGGAGCCGCGTGCACTCATGCCGCTCTACCCCGTTCCCACGCCGGTTTCCAAGGGCGTCATCGTTACGGGCACCGTCCACGGCAACACGGTGATCACCGCGACGGCCGCTGTGCGCGAGGCGGGCGACACGCAGACCTATGCGAGCGATGTCGACGCGCTGCTGGGCGGCGCGCGCAAGCTGGTGCCCGATCTGGACACGCGCCGCGTGGTGCGAGCGTTTGCCGGCGGGCGTCCGGTCATTAAGGGAACGAACGACTTTTTTATTGGACAGTCCGCCGTGGTGCCGGGGCTGTTCCAGGCGGCAGGCATTCAGTCGCCGGGCGTAGCGAGCGCTCCGGCCATTGCCGAGCGCATGGAGCAGGTGCTGCGCGAGGCGGGCGTTGCTTTGCGCGAGCGGGCCGATTGGGATCCGATTCGCCGCGCGCCGGACGACTTCGACCGTGCGCCGCTTGCGCGCAAGGAAGAGCTGATCGAGTCCGACCCCGCGTGGGGGCAGATCGTCTGCCGCTGCGAGACGGTGCCCGAGGCCGAAATCGTGGCCGCGATTCGACGCCGCCCGGGTGCGGTTTCGGTCGAGGGGGTCAAACGCCGCTGCCGTGCCGGCATGGGTCGGTGCCAGAGCGGCTTTTGCCAGAGCCGCGTGGTGCGGATTCTGGCCCGCGAGCTGGGCTGCGATCCCAGCGAGGTGCTGCTGGAGGACACTGGCTCGTGGCTCGTTGAGGGACCTTTGAAGGGGGTGCGCTAGGATGGCGACGAGTATCGATATGGGTGCGGTATCGGGCGTCGAGTGCACTTGCGCAGATGCCGACAGGGCATCAATTGCTGCCGGCGCCGTGCAGACGCAGGCGTTCGACGTAGTCGTTATCGGCGGCGGACCTGCCGGCATGGCGGCCGCACTTGCCGCACACAAGGCCGGAGCGCGCGTGGCCATCGTGGAGCGCGAGCAGCACCTGGGCGGCATCCTGCGCCAGTGCATCCACCCGGGCTTTGGCCTCTCACACTTTAAGCAGGAACTGACCGGTCCCGAGTACGCACAGCGCTTTATCGACCAGGTGCGCAAAACCGATATCGCACTGTTCCTGGACAGTATGGTGATTGGGATCGACTCAAGCGAGGACAAAGTCGCAGGCGCGGGCGCAAGTGGCGCGGCGAGCGAAGCCTCGACACACACCGTCACGCTCATGAGCCCCGCCGGCATGTTGCAGCTCACCGGGCGCGCCGTCGTCCTTGCCATGGGGTGTCGCGAGCGCACGCGCAGCGAGATCAAGATTCCCGGCAGCCGCCCCGCCGGCGTGTTTACCGCCGGCCTGGCGCAGCGATACATCAACATCGACAACCTCAAGCCCGGCTCGCGCGCCGTCATTTTAGGCTCGGGCGACATTGGGCTCATCATGGCGCGTCGCTGCACGCTCGAGGGGATTTCGGTCGAGGGCGTGTACGAGCTTATGCCATACGCCAACGGCCTGCGCCGCAATGTGAAGAACTGCCTGGACGATTTTGGCATTCCGCTGCACCTGTCCACCACCGTCACACGCGTGATTGGGCACGACCGCGTGGAGGCCGTCGAGGTGAGCCAGGTCGACGAAAATCTGGCGCCCATTCCGGGGACCGAGCGCATCGTTTCGTGCGACACACTGCTGCTTTCGGTAGGTTTGATTCCCGAGAACGAGCTTTCGGTAGGCGCGGGTGTTGAGCTTGACCCGCGCACGCGCGGCGCCGTGGTGGACCAGAGCCTGCAGACGGGCGTGCCGGGCATCTTTGCCTGCGGCAACGTGCTGCACGTGCACGACCTGGCCGACAACGTGACGACCGAGTCCGAGCGTGCCGGCGCAGCCGCGGCGACGTACGCGCTGGGGACCGGCGCGGATGTCGAGACGGGCGCTGGCTGCCAGCTCACGGTCTCCCCTGCCGACATTGCCGGCTACGCGCTGCCGGGACGCATTACGGCCGTGGCACTCACCAGGCTCAACTTCCGCGTGCGCCGGCCGGTCGATGCCGCCCGCGTGCGCATTCTGGCGGACGACGAGGAACTGCTTACGGGCAAGGTCCGCGCGTTTAAACCGAGCGTTATGGAAAGCTTCCCGCTGCCGGCAAAGGTGATACAGCGAGCGCTCGACCTGGGTGCCAGCGAGATTATCCTTTCCGTCGAGCCCGTCGAGGAGGCATAGCCATGAGCACAAATGCGATCGAGACGCTACAGTTCAACTGCACCACCTGCCCATCCGAGTGCCTCCTTACGGTGGAAGTGGAGCGCGGGGCCGACGACCGCGTGGCGACGGTGCGCGCCGTGACCGGCAACAGCTGCCCGCGCGGCGATAAGTTCGCACATCAGGAGCTCACCTACCCCATGCGCGTGCTCACCACTACCGTAGCAGTATCAGGCGGCGACGAGGCACTGCTGCCCGTTCGCACGGCCGAGGCCATCCCGCTCGAACTCCATGCCCAGACCATGGACCTCATCCGCGGCCTAGTGGTCAAAGCCCCCATCCGCATGGGCGATGTAGTCCTCCCCAACCTCCTAGACACCGGTACCGACCTCATCGCCAGCATGGACATCGACCCGGCCTAAGCAGCTCGTTTGGGACGGTGCTCTTTTAGCTACCCCGCCATCCACCCCGCCCCTCCTCAATTGCGGTGAAATAATTCCCGATTTCCGCCAAAACCCCGGCATCCAGGAACTATTCCACCGCAACTTGCCTTGGGATCGGTATTTAGCTTGTGCCTACTTTAGTGCCATTTCAAAACTATGCCGGATTACGGGGCTGATTCGGAGACCCCCACCCATACCGGCAATTTTCGATTTTTGATAAGCCTTCTACCTGCGGTTTTAATTTCGCGATTTTTCCCATGGTCAAGCAATACAGGTCCGGCCCCGTAATCCGCCATAGTTTTGAAACTAGCCCATTTGGGACGGGACCATATTGACTACTTTTACCTATCAGCTCGCATGTTTGACGCAGCTAAAATAGCCCCGTCCCAAATTGACTACCCTGGCATTGGGGATACCATGGTGGCAACCTAACGAAAGGACGATGTATGGCACATGTCGATGACCAGCGCGTGGCACGCGTGCTCGATGCGCTCGAAGCTCAGCACCCCGGTGCGCAGCTGCTCGTAAACGACCCGTGGTCGATTTATTACCTGACCGGCTTTTATGCCGATATGTTCGAGCGTTTTTGCGGCGTACTGCTCGCACGCGGTAGCGAGCCAGTGATCTTGGTCAACGCGCTGCATCAGCTGCCCGAGTATGACAATGCCCGCGTCGCGTACCACACCGATACCGACGTCGTGGCCGACGCCATCGCTCGCGAGGTTGATCCGACCAAACCGCTCGGCATCGACACCGTCATGCGCTCCGGCTTCTTGATGCCCCTCATGGAGCGCCATGCCGCGAGCGAATTCTTCCTAGGCGATTTTGCCGTGACCGCCGCGCGAACCTACAAAGACGCCGCCGAGCAGGAGCTTATGCGCGTGTCCTCGGCCGCTAACGACGCCGTGACGGCCGACGCGATCGAGCTCGTCCACGAAGGCGTGACGGAGCGCGAGATCGCCGACCAGATGCTTGGCCTGTATCGCAAGCACGATTGCGAGGGCTTTAGCTTTCCGCCCATCGTGAGCTTTGGCGCCAACGCCGGCGACCCGCACCACGAGCCAGACGATACGGTACTCAAGCGTGGCGACGTGGTGCTGTTCGATATTGGCGGACGTCGCCGCAACTATTGCTCGGACATGACGCGCACGTTCTTTTGGGGCGAGCCGGACGAGGAGACGGCACGCATCTACGACATCGTGCGCCGCGCCAACGAGGCCGCCGAGGCGCTCATCGCCCCGGGCGTGCGCATGTGCGACCTGGACCGTGCCGCGCGCGACGTGATTGAGGACGCGGGTTATGGCAAGTACTTTACGCACCGTCTGGGACACTCGATCGGCCTGCAAGACCACGAGCCGGGTGACGTCTCGCTCGTCAACGAGCAGGTCGTAGAGCCGGGCATGACGTTTTCCATCGAGCCGGGCATCTACCTCCCCGGCCGCACCGGCGTCCGCATCGAGGACCTTGCCCTGGTCACCGAGAGCGGCGTCGAGATTCTCAACGCCTACCCCCACGATCCGGTCCGCCTAGACTAGGCAATGCGGCAAAGGGACGACCCCTTTGCCGCATCACATGAATGCCGCCACGAAATGGGCCTATCTACTACGTTTAACCCGCATGGGGCGACCATACGGGTATTTTTTGAAAATTGACAAGCCTTCTACCTGCGGTTTTGATTTTGCGATTCTCGGCATGGTTGAGGGTAGCCGGTCAAACGTAGTAGATAGGCCCATTTCGTGGCGTGCAGGCAAACTAGCTACCCTGCGGAAGGGATCTAGCGGAGCAGACCGGCAACTTCGCCGGCCAGGGTGATGGTACCTGCTGCTACGAAGGGCTCGCCTGCGGCCTCAAAGGCTGCGAGGGCCTCGGACACGCTGGGGTACACGCCTGCGAGCTTATCGGAATCCACCAGGGCAGCAAGCTCCTCCGCCGGCAGGGCGCGATCGGAATCGGTCTGTGTGACGACCACGCGCGGGAAGGCCGGGATCAGCACGTCGACGATACCCGCCACGTCCTTGTCTGCCAGCGCGGCGCACAGCAACGTGGGGCGATTCTCTACGCACGGATCGATCTCGTCCAAGGCGCTCACAAAGTTCTCGCAGCTCTGGGGGTTATGGCAGGCGTCGATCAGCTTGAGCGGGTCGGTTCCCAACACATCAAAACGGCCCGGCGTGGCACAGCCCATAAGCGAAGCATCAAGCGCCTCGTGGTCGAGCTCGCGACCCAGATACCCCTCGCAGAGCATAATCGCGCACGCGGCATTCTGCGGCTGATACGCCGGCTTAACCATGCTCGACGTATAAATCGCACGCGTCGTGGTGCAGCTAAACTCAACCGTATCGCCCACATGCGCCGGCACCTTGGTCGTGGCGTGGCTCACCACCAGCGGCACCACACCACACTCGCGACAACGGTTGTCCATAACGCGCTGAACGCTCGGCTCATGCGTGCCCTCGCCCAGCACAACCAGGCGTCCGGGCTTAATGACCGCAGCCTTCTCCCCCGCAATGGCCTCGAGCGTATCGCCCAGAATGCGCGTGTGATCGAGTCCGATGCCCGTGATGGCAACGGCAACGGGATCGGTCGCGCTCGTGGCGTCCCAGCGACCGCCCATGCCGACCTCGAGCACGGCGACATCCACGCGAGCCTCGGCAAACACCACAAGCGCGGCGGCCGTCAGCAGGTCAAAAGGCGTGATGGTATAGGCACGCTCCCCCGCCACCGCGCGGCGCGCATTCACTCGATGCCCCGCCTCAACAGCAGCAGAAACGCCACGGGCAAACGCCTCATCGCTCACGACGTGCCCATCGACCTCCATGCGCTCGGAATAGCGAACAAGCTGCGGCGACGTATAAAGCGCAGCCTTGAGCCCCTCGCCGCGAAGGATAGCAGCCGAAAAACGCGTCGTCGAAGTTTTGCCATTGGTACCGGCAACCTGAATGCAATCAAAGTACTCGTCCGGCCGCCCCAGCTCATCGAGCATATCGACAACTGTCTCGAGCAGAGGACCAGCATCCCCAGAAATCCGCCCCGTATCGGCAGCAAGTCCCACAGCCTCACTAAACGAAAGCAAATCAAACGAGAAAGGAACGACATACGACCCAGAACGCTTAGCCATAACCCAAAGTCCCCTCAACATAAAAAGAGGCCCGAATCAACAACGAGCCCTTCCCATTCAAAATATCAGCCAAACACCGCTTTGCAGCAGAATCAAGGCCACAACCAAGTGGCCCTAACTAACCAGTTGCAAACAACCACGTAACCGCACTAGGAGCGGCCCGATGCTTTGCTCGCCGCAAGTTCCGCACGCAAAGGACAGCACTTAATGTGCTGTCCGTCTTGCGCAGGACTGTCCGCAGCGGAGAGCAAAGCGTCGGGACGCGCCCCTCAGTAAGCCCTACGAGAAGTCAGCAACCTGAGCAGTCAGCGCCTCCAGGATCTCCTTGAGCTCAGCTGCACGGTCCCTCTTCTTCTGGACCACCGCGGGCGCGGCCTTGGCCACAAAGCCCTCGTTGGCGAGCGTCTTCTCGCAGCCGGCGAGCTCCTTCTGGGCCGCGGCAATCTCCTTCTCCAGACGTGCCTTCTCGGCCGAAAGGTCAACCTTGCCCTCGAGCACCACAAAGACCTCGACGCCGCTGTCGACCACGGCGATGCTCGCGGCCGGCTTCTCAACATCGGTACCCATGACCAGCGAGGCGGTATTGGCCAGCGGCTCGATGGTCGAGCGCAGGCTCTCGAGCTTCTCGATGTCCTCGGCACCGGCACGCACGACCACGTCGAGCTCGGCCTTGGGGCTCAAGCGATAACGCGAACGCGTGGCACGGGCGGCAGAAACGACGGTGCGACACAGCTCAAACGCGCGCTCGGCGTCCTCATCGACATACTTGACATAGTCGGCAGGCTCGGGCCACTTGGCGATCATGAGCGCCTCGGCGCGGTCCACGTTGCCCTCGGCGTCCAGGTCGAGCACGCTCGCCGGCATGTTGTCCCAGATCTCCTCGGTGACAAACGGCATGAGCGGGTGCATCAGGCGAATAGAGGTATCGAGCACAAAGATCAGGTTTCGCTGCGCCTGCAGACGGCCCTCGCCCTTCAGGCGCGCCTTGGTGACTTCGACGTACCAGTCGCAGACCTCGTTCCAGAAGAACTGCTGAACGCCGCGGGCCATGTCGCCAAAGGTGTAGTTCTCGATGCCCTCGGTAACCATCTTGACGGCCTTGGCCAGACGGCTGAACATCCAGGCGTCGGCCGGCGTCTCTACGACGGGCTCGCCGGGCGTGTAGCCCTCCATGTTCATAAGCAGGAAGCGGCTGGCGTTCCAGATCTTGGTCACAAACGACTTGGCCTGCTCGGTACGCGGGCTGTCGATAAGCTTCTTGGTCTTCTTATCGATGTTCGCGTCAAACTTAACGTCCTGATTGTTGGTGCAGAGTGTCAGCAGGTTGAAGCGCATGGCGTCGGCACCGTACATGCCAATGAGGTCCATGGGGTCAACGCCGTTGCCCTTGGACTTGGACATGCGGCTGCCGTCCTTGGCAAGAATCGTCGGGTAGATGACGACGTCCTTAAACGGCACCTCGTCCAGGAAGTACAGCGAGCTCATGACCATGCGGGCGACCCACAGCGCGATGATATCGCGCGCGGTGACGAGTGCCGTCGTGGGGTGATGCCCCTCGAGTAGCTCCGGCTTTTGCGGCCAGCCCTGCGTGGCGAAAGTCCACAGCTGCGAGCTGAACCAGGTGTCCAGCACGTTCTCGTCCTGATGCACGTGATGACCGCCGCACTTAGGGCACACGTCGGTGTCCTCGGTAAGGGCATCCTCCCAGCCGCAGTCCTCGCAGTAGAACACGGGAATACGGTGGCCCCACCACAGCTGGCGGCTGATGCACCAGTCCTTGAGGTTCTCCATCCAGGTGGTATAGGTCTGCGTCCAACGCGCGGGGTGGAAGGTCACCTTGCCGGAGTTGACGGCATCGAGCGCCGGCCCCTTGAGCTTGTCGACGGCCACAAACCACTGCTCGGACAGCCACGGCTCCAGTGCGGAGTCGCAACGGTAGCAGTGCATGACGGAGTGATCGTGATCCTCGACGTGATCGAGCAGGTCGTGCTCCTCAAACCACTTGATGACGGCCTCGCGGCACTCCTCGCGGGTCATGCCGGTAAACTCGCCGTAGCCCTCGACGACCACCGCATGCTCGTCAAAGATGTTGATCTGCGGCAGGTCGTGGGCCTGACCCATGGCGTAGTCGTTGGGGTCGTGGGCCGGGGTGACCTTGACAAAGCCGGAGCCAAAGTTGGCGTCGACATGCCAATCCTCAAAGATGGGGATCTCGCGGTCGACGATGGGGAGCTTGACGGTCTTACCCACAAAGGCGGCCTTCTCGGGGTCCTTCGGGGAGACGGCCACGCCCGTGTCGCCGAGCATGGTCTCGGGGCGCGTAGTGGCGACGACGATGTAGTCCTGGCCGTTGACCGGCTCGGTCAGCGGGTAGCGCAGATGCCACAGGTGACCCTTCTCGTCCTTATACTCGGCCTCGTCGTCCGAGATGGCGGTGGTGCAGTTGGGGCACCAGTTGACGATGCGCTTGCCGCGGTAGATCAGGCCGTCGTGGTACCAGTCGCAGAACACCTTGCGCACGGCCTGGGCGTAGTCCTCGTCCATGGTAAAGCGCTCGTTATCAAAGTCGACGGAGCAGCCCATACGCTTGATCTGCTCGACGATGATGCCGCCGTACTCGTGGGTCCAATCCCAGCAGGCGTCGACAAACTTATCGCGGCCGATCTCCAGGCGGCTGATGCCCTCGCTCTTGAGCTTCTTGTCGACCTTGGTCTGCGTGGCGATACCGGCGTGGTCGGTACCGAGCACCCAGCGGGTGGACCTGCCGCGCATGCGGGCCATGCGGATGATGGCATCCTGGATGGAATCGTCGGTGGCGTGACCCATGTGGAGCTTGCCGGTCACGTTGGGAGGCGGAATGGTGACAGTGCAGTCGCCCACGCCCTCACGGCGCTTGTAGTAGCCGCCGTCGAGCCACTTCTGCAGGATCGCCGGCTCGTTGGTCGACGGATCGTAGTTTTTGGGCATCTCTTCCATATATCTCTCCCGTCCCACCGGGGAGGAATGTAGGCCCGCCAGGGTCTGCATTCCTCCCCTTAGGTATCAATTACTTCAGTCTGATATGACTTCGCTGAGGCTTAAACAAACACACAGAATAACACAGGTAGTTGGGGTTATTGCGTATATATAAAATAGCCTCCGACCGCGGGTGGTCGGAGGCTATTCAAATTCACATTTGCGAAACCTACCATTTAGGGACAGGTTTATTTTGGTCGGTTTTATATGGGCAAACGTCATTCTCCCTGATAAAACCTGCCAAAATAAACCTGTCCCTTTTTGGCAGGTTTACCCGTAGATGCGCTGGGGCTGTTCGGTGCCCTTTACGGAGGCTTCGGTCACGATGACCTTGGCGACTCCTTCCTCGCTCGGCAGGTCGAACATCGTCTGCTGCAGCACGTCCTCGCAGATGGAGCGCAGGCCGCGGGCGCCGGTCTTGCGGGCAAGCGCCATGCGGGCAATCTCGTGCAGGGCGGCGTCCTCAAACTCAAGTTCAACGTCCTCGAGCTGGAACATCTTGCGGTACTGACGCACAACGGCGTTCTTTGGCTCGGTCAGGATCGATACCAGGTCGTCCTCGTCGAGCGCCTGTGTCTGGGTGACGACGGGCGTACGTCCCACAAACTCGGGGATCATACCAAAGGCGTTGAGGTCCTGCGGAAGCACCTGACGCAGCAGGTCGTTCTCGTCGACCGAGGTGGGGCCGGCGATCTCGGAGTTAAAGCCCACGCCCTTGTTGCCCACGCGATCGGCGATGATCTTGTCCAGACCCACAAAGGCACCACCGCAGATAAACAGGATGTTGGTCGTGTCGATCTGCAGCAGCTCCTGCTGGGGATGCTTGCGGCCGCCGGTGGGCGGAACGCTTGCCACCGTGCCCTCAAGGATCTTAAGCAGCGCCTGCTGAACGCCCTCGCCCGAAACGTCGCGGGTGATGGAGAGGTTCTCGGCCTTGCGGGCGATCTTGTCGATCTCGTCCACGTAGATGATGCCGACCTGCGCACGCTCGATATCGCCATCGGCAGCATTGATGAGCTTGAGCAGGATGTTCTCCACGTCCTCGCCCACGTAACCGGCCTCGGTGAGTGCGGTGGCGTCGGCGATGGCAAACGGCACCTCGAGGATGCGCGCGAGCGTCTGGGCGAGCAAGGTCTTACCGGTACCGGTGGGACCGAGCAGCAAGATGTTAGACTTGGCGAGCTCCACCTCGTCCATATCGTCGTCGAGCCGCGAACCCGCACCCGAGGCCTCGTCAAAGGCCGAAAGCGCGGCGCCGCCCTCGATCACGCGACGGTAGTGGTTGTACACGGCAACCGACATGGCGCGCTTGGCGTCTTCCTGACCCATGACATAGGCCGAAAGCTCGTCATAGATCTCGTGCGGGGTCGGCACGTGCGTGATGACCTGACGTACGTCGTCCTCGAGCTCAAAGCCCTCGGACTCGGGATCCATGGCAGGCTGCCCGGCAGCCTGACCGTGGTCGTTGAGGAAGCCCGGCAGCTTGCCGTTGCAGGCGGCATCCATAAAGTCCGAAGCCAGCGACTCCTCCAAGATCTCGGAGCAGGCGGCAACGCACTCGTCGCAGATAAAGATGTTGGTGGGGCCCTTTACAAGGCGGCGCACCTGACCCTGCTCTTTTCCGCAGAAGGAGCAGCGGATGGGGTTGCCGTTCTCGTCAAAGTTGTCCTGCATGTTACCGGCCATCCTAGGCGTCCTTCGCGGCAAGATCGCGCGAGGTAACGATACGGTCGATCAGGCCATAGTCGAGGGCCTCGGCAGCGGTCAGGTAGTTGTCGCGCTCGGTATCGGCCTGGACCTTCTCGATCGGCTGGCCCGAGGCGTCGGACAAGATCTGGTTGAGCTCGCGACGGGTCTTCTTGATCTCCTCGGCCACGATCTCGATCTCGGTCTGCTGACCCTGGGCACCGCCACTGGGCTGGTGAATCATGACCTTGGAGTGCGGCAGGCAGAAGCGCTTGCCCTTGGCGCCGGCCGAAAGCAGCACGGCGGCCATAGACGCGGCCATACCGACGCAAATGGTGGAGACCTGCGGCTTGATAAAGTTCATAGTGTCCAGAATCGCCAGGCCGGAGTAGACCTCGCCACCGGGCGAATTGATGTAGAGCGAGATATCCTTCTCGGCATCCTGGCTCTCAAGATGCAGCAGCTGGGCAACGACCAGGTTGGCGCTGACGGAGTTGATCTCCTCGCCCAAGAAGATGATGCGGTCGTTGAGCAGGCGCGAATAGATATCGTAGCTGCGCTCGCCGCGCGGCGTCTGCTCGATAACGTATGGCACGAGGGCGGAATCGAACTTAGCGATCATACGCATCTCCATTTCTCTCTTGCGGACCAAATTGGTTCTAGATAAACGTACGGTGCCCGCATGCTATGCATTGGCTGGCACCGTACGAAGCAACCGAATAACCGGTTTATAACTTTACCCCATCACGGGCGCCTGCATGCGCTCGCGGGAAAGGTGGCGAGAATTACTCGGCGTCCTTGGCGGTCTCGTCGACCTCGGTCACCTTGGCGTTCTCGACCAGGTGGTCGACGGCCTTGGAGCGACGGATGGACTCGCGGACGGCAGGCATGCGTCCATCGGCGATGAACTCGGCCTTGGAAGCCTCGACGTCCTTGACGCCGGCCTTCTCGAACTCGGCGTTGACGTCGTCCTCGGTGACCTCGATCTTGAGCTCACGGGCGAGGGCGTCGAGCGCCAGGGACTCGCGGGCAACGTCGTTGGCCTGCTTGTGCAGGTCGCCGATGAACTGCTCCATGGTCAGGCCGGAAGCGGGCAGCCAGGTGTCCAGCGTCATGCCGCGGGCAGCGAGGTTGGACAGGAAGTTCTGGCCAAGCTCCTCAAAGACAGACTGCTCGTAGTCGGCGTCCATCTCCTCGAGCTGCAGGCGCTCGGCGAGAGCGGCGACGCAACGGTTCTCCTTCTCGGCCGGAAGGCGGGAAGCCTTGTCCTGCTCGATCTCGAGCTTGATGGCGTCGCGCATAGCGTCGATGCTGTCGAAGCCAAAGTCGGACTTGACGAGCTCGTCGGTGAGCTCGGGGGTGTTGCGGACCTTGATGCCCTTGACGGTGACCTCGACGGTGTGGGTCTCGGCGTCCTCGCCATCCTCGACCTCGTCGGTCCAGGTGACGGTCTTGACGTCGTCGACGTTAGCACCGATCAGAGCCTCGTTGAACTCCTTGGGGTTGCTGTCGCTACCGGCGATGAGCATGCGGCCCTCGGCAGCGAAGTTGTCGGCGTTCTCGACGGCCTTGAGGTCGACGGTAACGTAGTCCTCGGCCTCGACGGCACGATCCTCGACGTCCTCGAAGGTGGCACGGTAGTTGAGGAGCATCTCGACCTGGTTGTTGATCTCGGACTCGGTGACCTCCGCGGGAGGCATCTCGATCTCGACGGCGTCGTAGGAGGAGAGCTCGGCGGCAGGACGCAGAGAGAACTCGACGGTGTAGGTGTAGTCCTCGTGATCCTTGGCGAGGTCGAGCTCCTTGTAGTCACCGTTCTTGGTGGGGACGATGTCCAGCTCGTTGAGGACGGCGGGCTCGTTGGCGGCGATCAGATCGTTGGTGGCCTGAGCGAGGGTGGCCTCGGCGCCAAGAGCAGCGTCGATGACCGGACGGGGAGCCTTGCCGGCACGGAAGCCCGGGAAGCGGTACTTCTTGGCGGTGTCCTTGTAGGCCTTCTTGATCGCGGCGTCGACGTCGGCGGCCGGAATGGTGACCGTAGCGGTGAGCTTGGCGTCCTTGACGTCAGAAGCGGTGATGTTCAACACGTTCCTCCTCATACTGCCCAGCTTATCTGAGGTGCTGGTACCTTTATGCAACAAAGTGTCGCGACGGCCGAGGCCGACGCAGGTGCGTTGGTGCGGGCGAAAGGACTCGAACCTTCACGGGAATCCCACCAGAACCTAAATCTGGCGCGTCTACCAATTCCGCCACGCCCGCATGAGCGCACAGACTAGGAATGATAGCAGATACGAACGGCAAGCGCACGCACACCTTTTTAGGCCCACGACCTCACCACGAGTTACAGCGGAACAGGGTAGCTAATTTGGGACGGGGCTTTTTTAGCTACCCCCACAAGCGGGGTAGCTAAAAAAGCCCCGTCCCAAATTAGCTACCCCCATCGGCTATCTCCCGCAGCCCACAATTCGGTTGAAAAGTGGGCTGCAGTTTCCTCGGGCTTGCCACAGAGCGGCGGCTGCCGCGCCTCGCCTACTCCCCCAGCAGGGCCTTCTCGGGCGTGATCGGCAGCGAGCGAACCTGGTGGCCGGTGGCGTGCGCCACGGCCGAGGCAACGGCGGCGAGCGGTGTGTTGATGACGACCTCGCCGATCGACTTGGCGCCAAACGGGCCCGTCGGCTCGTAGCTCGGCTCAAAGGCCACGCGAATGCTGCCGATATCCAGGCGCGTGGGCAGCTTGTAGCTCATAAAGTTACCGGTGCGCAGGCGGCCGCGGTCGTCGTGCTCGACAATCTCGTAGAGCGCGTGACCGATGCCCTGGGCAATGCCGCCCTCGGCCTGGACGCGCGCGAGCGCCTCGTTGATCACGGTGCCGCAGTCCACAGCCGCCGCATAGTCCACCACAGTCACCTTGCCGGTGGCCTTGTCGACCTCGACCTCGGCAATGCCGGCCATAAACGGCGGAGGCGAAACGGGCAGGCAGGCAGAAGCATGCGAGGTGAGTGCGTCGCCGCCCGCGATGTTCTTTACGCACAGGTTGGCAAAGTCGCGCAGCGTGAGGTAGCGGCCGCACTCGCGAGCGGCGCGCTCGTCAGACAGACGCACGTACTGGCCGTCGAAGACCACGTCGGCGGCGTCCACGTCCCACATCTGGGCGGCCTTGGCGCAGATCTTCTCGCGCAGCTCGGTCGCGGCATTCTTGGCTGCCAGGCCCGTCACGTACGTGCCCGAGCTCGCGTACGAGCCGGCATCGAACGGCGAGACGTCGGTGTCCACGCCGCGCACCACGATAAGCGAGCTCTCCACGCCCAGCTCCTCGGCGGCAATCTGCGCCAGGATCGTGTCGACACCCATGCCGTTATCGGTGGCGCCGGTGCCGATGGTAATGAAGCCGTCCTCTTCCAGGCGCATGTCGATGCCGCCGATATCCACGTTGGAGATGCCCGAGCCCTGCATGGTGAGCGCGCAGCCCAGAGCACGCACGCGGTCGCCCAGGTCCACGGCCAGCGGCTTGTCGCGCCAGCCGATCATGTCCATCGCACGCAGCAGGCAGCGGTCGAGCGCGCAGGCGTTGAGCTTTTCGTTGTAATACTGCGGCATAATCTCGCCCTCGCGCACGATGTTCTTAAGGCGCAGGTCGGCGGGATCCATGTGCAGCATATCGGCGAGCTCGTTGACGGCGCTCTCCACGGCAAACTGGCCCTGGGTGGCGCCGTAGCCGCGATACGCACCGCCGCGGTTGGTGTTGGTGTAGACGGCGTCCCACCTAAAGCGGCTCGCCTTCACGTGGTTGTAGATGGGCAGGCTCTTGTGACCCGAGAGGCCGATTGTCGTGGTGGCATGCTCGCCATACGCGCCGGCGTTGGACAACGTGTGCAGGTCGATGGCCGTGATGGTGCCGTCTTTCATGGCGCCCAGCTTGACGGTCATCTGCATCTGGTGACGCGAGTTGCCCGCAGTGATGGTCTCCTCGCGGGTGTAGCAGCAATAGCTCGGACGGCCGGTCTGCTGCGTCACGAACGCCACGAAGATCTCGCAGCAGCCCGTCTGCTTGGAGCCAAAGCCGCCGCCGATGCGCGGCTTAATAACCTGCACCTGCGACTGCGGAATGTCGAGCGACTGCGCGACCATGCGGCGCACATGGAAGGGCACCTGCGTGGAGGTGGTCACCGAGATGCGGCCGAACGCGTCGGTCGTCGCGAAGGCACGGAAGGTCTCCATGGGCGCGGTCTGCGTGGCCTGGCTGGTGTAGGTGCGCTCAAAGACGATGTCGCTCTGGGCGAAGGCCTCGTCCAGGTCGCCAAAATCGCTGGTACCGCTGCACACCAGGTTGCGAGCAACGTCGCCGCCCTGCGGGAACATAAAGGTCACGTCGCCCTCGGGGTGGACCACGATGTCGTTATCGAGCGCCTGGGTAAAGTCGAGCAGGGGCTCGAGCACCTCGTAGTCGACCTTGATGAGCTTGAGTGCCTTGTCGGCGGCCTCCTCGGTCTCGGCGGCGACGATCGCCACCTCCTCGTTTTGGTAGCGCACCAGGTTCTCGAGGATCAGGCGGTCGTAGGGGCTCGGCTGCGGATAGCTCTGGCCGGCGATGGTAAAGCGGCGCTTGGGCACGTCCTCGTAGGTGTAGACGCCCACGACGCCGGACACCTTCAGGGCGCGCGACGTATCGATGGAGCGGATCTTGGCACGGGCATACGGGCTGCGCTTGAGCTTGACGATAAGGGCGCCGGCGGGCACCAGGTCTCCTGTGTAGACGGGACGCCCCTCGAGCAGGGCCTTCGAGTCCTTCTTGGGCTGCTTATGGGTGATCTGCTTGTACGAGACGCCATCGCAGCTGGTGTCGTTGACCGGAAGCTCGGGCATCTCAAAGCCCACCTGCACGCCGGACTCGTTAAGGAAGCGGACGATGGCGCGCAGCTGGCTCTCGTAGCCGCTGCAACGGCAGAGGTTGCCGGCCAGCTGGCGCGACAACTCCTCGCGCGTGGCGACGAGGCTCGGGTCCTCCTTGGCGGCGCGGGCAAGCGCCAGCACGTTCATGATAAGACCGGGGGCGCAAAAACCGCACTGCTCGGCACCTTCGGCAGCCATTGCGTGGGCGAGCGCCTCGGACTCGGCCTTGAGGCCCTCGAGCGTGGTGACGGAGCGGCCCTCGACGCGCGCAGCGGGAACCGAGCAGCTCAGCACCGGGTCGCCATCGAGCCACACCGTGCACAGGCCGCAGTTAGTAGTCTCGCAGGCGCAGCGCACCGACGCGCAGCCCTGCTCGCGCAGCAGCGCAAAGAGCATGGTGTCGGGGGCAATCTGAACCTTGACCTTGCGGCCGTTGAGCGTAAAGGAAAGATCGATGAGTTTGGCAGCCATTAGCGCACCTCGCTAGAATCGACGCCGGGCACGCGGCGGCAGGAATACTCGTCCGTGGCAAACTTAGGCACTTGCACGCCCTCGAGCTCGCGGGCAAGCGAGGCCGAAAGCTCGATGCCGGCGGCGCGGCGCACGGCCTGCACGGCAAGCGGCGCCGAGATACGACGACGGTACTCGGCTGAGCCCCACAGGTTGGTGCCGTAGCTCAGTGCGCGTACGGACGTGGCCAGGGCGCGCAGCTCGTCCTCGGAAGGCTGCTCGCTCACCAGGCCGCACGCCTCGCCCTGCAGCAGGGTCGCGCGCAGCGGGCGGGCGCCCACGGTGACATGCCAGCTGTTGTCCCACCAGGCGGCGGTGACGTTTAAGGAGGGGAAGTCGGTCGCGGCCTTGCGCACGGCCTCGTAGCTTGCACGGTAATCGTGCTTAACGACCACCACGTGCTCAATCACGTCGCGCACGTAACCCATATCCACGAACTCGGCGAGCGGCACGCGGCCGGCACCCGTCAGCTCAACGTACGAATCGAGCGCCAAAAAGGCCGAGAGCACGTCCGAGAAACCAAAGCGACCGTAGATGCTGCCGCCCACCGTGGCGGTGTTGCGCAGCTGCACGCCCACGATATCGTGGACGGCGAACTCAAAGACATGGTTGACAAGCGCGTTGAGCTCGGCATGGCGCTCGAGCTGGCGCAGGGTGCACATGGCACCGATGCGAAACTCGGTCTCGGTCTCCTCGATCTGATCGAGTCCGCAGGCCGAAAGGTCAATCGCCGTCGCCACGCGACGTGAACCCAGGCGCATCCAGATGCCGCCGCCCACAATCTTGTTGTTGCGGTTCTTCTGTAAGAGCTCATAGGCTTCGGCCGCGTTTCCAACGCGAACGTAGGTACCGAACTTGAGCACGTTCTCCCCCATCTCTTCACTTGTCCAGTACCTCTAAGTGTACCAAACGAGGGCGCACAGCCCTCGCCACCATAGAAAAAGGCTCCCAGCCGGATGGCTGGGAGCCTCATCACATGCTATGTCAAGCGAAGATTTAGCAGACGCCCTGGGCGAGCATGGCGTCGGCGACCTTCAGGAAGCCGGCGATGTTGGCGCCCATGACAAAGTTGCCCTCCTGGCCGTACTCCTTGGCGGTGTCGTCCACGTTGTGGAACATGCCGCGCATGAGCTGCTCGAGCTTGCCGTCGACCTCCTCGAAGGTCCAGGACAGGTGCTCGGCGTTCTGGCTCATCTCCAGGCCGGACACGAGCACGCCGCCGGCGTTGGCAGCCTTACCGGGCATAAAGGCGACGCCGTTCTCCTGGAAGTAAGTCGTGGCCTCGATGGTCGTGGGCATGTTCGCGCCCTCGCCGACCACCTTGCAGCCGTTGGCGACGAGCGCCTGGGCGTCCTCGAGCAGCAGCGTGTTCTCGCGAGCGCAGGGCAGCGCGATGTCGCAGGGCAGCTGCCACACGCCGCGGCCGTCGCCCTCGTGCCACACGGCGTTGGGCTTCTCGTCAACATACATGGCGAGCGTGACGCCCTTGTCGTGGCCGGAGCGTTTCTTGTTGTAGACGTGCTCGAGCACGGTGTAGTCGATGCCGTCGGGATCCTCGACCCAGCCGTGGGTATCGGAGCAGGCGAGCACCTTGCCGCCGAGCTGAGCGACCTTCTGGACCGCGTAGATAGCGACGTTACCGGAGCCGTGAACGACAACGTTCTTGCCCTCGAAGGAGTCGCCGCGGCTCTTGAGGTACTCGTCCACAAAGTAGACCAGACCGTAACCGGTGGCCTCGGTACGGGCGAGCGAGCCGCCAAAGGAGAGGCCCTTGCCGGTAAGGACGCCGGTCCACTCGTTGGTCAGGCGCTTGTACTGACCGAACATGTAGGCAACCTCGCGGCCGCCAACGCCCAGGTCGCCGGCGGGAACGTCGGTGTTGGGGCCAATGTGGCGATAGAGTTCGGTCATGAAGGACTGGCAGAAGTGCATGATCTCGTTGTTGGACTTGCCCTTGGGGTCAAAGTCGGAGCCGCCCTTGCCGCCGCCCATGGGAAGGGTGGTCAGGCTGTTCTTGAGGATCTGCTCCAGACCCAGGAACTTGAGCATACCCAGGGTGACCGTCGGGTTAAAGCGCAGGCCGCCCTTGTAGGGTCCAATGGCAGAGTTGAACTCGACGCGGTAACCGCGGTTGACCTGAACCTTGCCCTGATCGTCGACCCAGGGAACACGGAACATGACGATACGCTCGGGCTCGACGAGGCGCTCCAGCAGGGCGGCCTCCTCGTACTCGGGATGGGCGTCGAGCGCCGGCTGGATGGTGCCGAGGATCTCGGTCGCGGCCTGGATGAACTCAGGCTGCTCGGGATAGCGGGCCTTGAGCTCTTCGAGAACTTTCTGCGTGTAGCTCATGCTTCCTCCAATGATGGGAAACGAAAATGTCGGTCACGGCACCCTATGCGCCGCGAACTTTATCGTGTATGGATAATATCGCACTGTTGCAGCAAAGTTTCGCATAAGCCGACGAGCAGATGTTTCATTTTGATTACGATGCAGGTAGAAGCGTTTTTGAGCACCCGACGTAGAAATCGCGTGTTTCGAAGCTGTTTCGTCCACATGTTCCAAACCACCACATTGGGGACACATGATGCGCCCGGGCACACCGGCGGCAAGACAGACGACACGGCCGACCCGCACAAAAACAAAACAGCGCCTTTGCGGCAAGCAGCAAGACCGCGAGCGCAAAAGCGCTGGTAGCGTGTGGCGGGAACGTATGTGAATCGAACACATCCAAGACGTTTTGCACGCCTCGCAACGGTTTTGAGGACCGCGGAGCCCACCGGAGCCCATCCGTTCCCAAGTGCGGCGGTATTTTACCAAACCGACCAGCCAGTCTAGCGTAGGGACCTCAGGCCGCCGGCTTCCTTGTCGAGCACCGTAAAGCGCACGGCATCCAGGTGCTCCAAGATGCTGATGGCACGTTTGCGCGACACACCCAGCGCCTCGCGCAGCACGCTCGTGGTGGCAGCGCCGCCGGCTGCCTCAATGGCGGCGGCGACAAGCTCGCGCGCATGGGCTTCCGACATGGCAGACAGGGCAACGTCGCGCTCGACCTTAACGATCGAGCGGTTGAGCGAAAGCTCGCGCAGGGCGCGCGTCATGGTGTCGCGGTCGAGCTGCAGTCGCTCACCCACCTCGGGCAGCGTCGGCGCATCGAGGCCGGCCCCGTCGAGCAGCGCCGCAATGCGCTCACACGCCTCGCGCACCACACGCGCCGCGGCAGCAGCGGAGTGCGGGTCGAACACCTCGGTGCCCTCGGCGGCGCACACGCCACGCGAGCAGCCCTCGGCAATCAGAGCCGCGGCAACGCCTTCATCGGCGGCAGGCCACGCAGCCTGGACAACGGCGCCGGGCGTAAAGCCCGTCTCCTTGGGAGCCGCCGCGTGCATGGCAGACAGGGTCGCCGCCAGCGTACCCATCGCGGCATCGAGCACGGCGCCATTCGCATACAACGTGCCGCCCGAGCCGGCAAGCTCGCAAACAACACCTCGCGCCACCAACTCGCCCAGCGCGGCATCAACCTCACCGGCAACAAGATCGAGCGCCTCGGCAACATCAGCCGCCGCAACCGGCAGTGCTTGCAGCGCCAGCCACGCGTCTACGCCAGCAACGGCATCGCCGGCTTCAAGCGCCGCAAACAGCGCACGCTCGCCGGCCGAAAGCTCGCGCGAGCGACGGCAGCGCGAAAGCAGCACACGCCCGCCGCCGATGAGCATAACGGGCGAATACGACAGCACCACGGCATGGTCTCCGGCGCGCAGCGGCAATGGCTCCTCCAGGCGCACCTGCACGGTACGGGTCTCGCCCACCGCCATGGGGGCCTCGCCCTCCAAAAGCATGACGCGGCCGACGATCTCGGCCGTGCCGGCCATCACGTGCACGCGCGCGCCCGACTCGAGCACGCGCGGCTTGGCGCCCTCGCGGCCCAGGTAGGTAAACGTCATCATAAAGCGCAACGTCTGACCAAAGCGACCCTCCACGCCCAGCATCTCACCACGGTCAAGCGCCGCGACACCGTCACCGACCAGGTTGAGCGCCACGCGTTGCCCAGGCAGCGCGCGCAGCGTATCGCCATGCACCTGAATCCCGCGCACACGACAGACCGTACGCGACGGCAAAGCCATCAGCTCGTCGCCCACCGCAACTGGCGCATCGTGCAGCGTTCCCGTAACGACGGTGCCGACACCCTTGATCGTAAAGCAGCGGTCAATCGGCAGGCGAGACGAGGCATCGCTCCGATCGGAACGGTCGCGGCAAGCATCCCAGCAGGCACTTACCTGCTCGTCGACCACCGCAAGCAGCCCGTCGATCCCCTCGCCCGTCTTGGACGACACGGGCACAATCGGCGCGCCCGCAAACACGGTACCCGACAAAAAGTCATCGACATCGAGCTCGGCAAGCTCGGTCATCTCGGCATCGGCCAGGTCGCACATCGTCAGCGCGACCACCATATGCGTAACGCCCAGCAGCTCCAGCACATGCACGTGCTCGCGGGTCTGCGGCATCACGCCCTCGACGGCCGAAACCACCAGCACGGCCACGTCGATACCCGTGGCGCCCTGCACCATGGCGCGCAAGTAGTGGGCATGTCCAGGCACGTCGACCAGGCCGACAATCTTGCCACTCGGCAGCGCCAGCTCGCCAAAGCCAAGCTCAACGGTCATACCTCGACGACGCTCAACCTCCAGACGGTCGGGATTCTTGCCGGTCAGTGCCTCGATCAATGCCGACTTACCGTGGTCGACGTGGCCCGCCGTGCCAACGATAACGGGACACTCCACCAGCGCCTGGACCTCACTCATCGAGCAATCGCCTTCTCAACGCATGCGGCAAGCGTCGACGCCGCCGTCTCGATATCGCGGTCGCCCACGAGCGTACGAACGTCAAACAAAATGCGATCGTGCGAGGTTCGCGTGACGACCGGCGTGTCGAAGTCCTGGACAAGCGAGCGCTTGAGCGCATCGACCGTCAGGCGCGCGTCAACAAGACGCACGGCAACGCACATCGTGGGCAACTCCATGGTAGGCAGCGAGCCGCCACCGGGGGTCGACGATTCCTCGACGATCTCCACCTGAACGGCGCACGGGCAACCGGCCTTATCGAGCCCGGCGACCATACGATCGCGCAGCTTGCGGGCACGTCGCTCCAAATGGGCCTGCGGCAGCGTAAGCATGCTGAGCACCGGAATATCGCGATGGGCAACATCGGCGCCGTCCATGTAGATACGCAGCGTGGCCTCGAGCGCCGTAAGCGCCAACTTGCCCGGACGCAGAGCGCGCATGAGCGGATGTGCGCCGCAGGCCTGGACCAGATCGCGACGGCCCATGATGATGCCCGCCTGCGCCGCGCCCAGCAGCTTATCGCCCGAGCACGACACGATATCGAGCCCCGCCGCGACCGAAGCCGGTGTGGGTTCCTCGCCACCGCGCACCAGGATGTCATCGGGCAGGAGCGCGCCCGAACCCTGGTCCTCATAGAACAGCAGGCCATGCTTGTGAGCAAGCGCCGCAAGCTCCCGAGAGCTCACCTCCTCGTGAAAGCCCTCGATGCGATAGTTGGAAGGATGGACCTTGAGAATCATGGCCGTATCGGGCGTGATGGCTTGCTCATAATCTGCTAGGTGCGTGCGGTTGGTGGCGCCGACCTCGACGAGCTTGGCGCCCGAAGACGCCATGACATCGGGGATGCGAAAGCTGCCGCCGATCTCGACAAGCTCGCCGCGGCTAACGACGACCTCCTTGCCTGCGGCATGGGTCGCCAGCACCAGCAGCACCGCGGCGGCGTTGTTGTTGACCACAAGCGCGTCCTCGGCACCGGTGAGCGAGCGGATCAGATGCGCGGCGTGTTCCTTGCGCGACCCGCGCGAGCAGGTGTCCACGCTGTACTCGAGCGTACTGTACCCGCGCGCAACCTCGGCCACGGCCTTTGCCGCCGACTCCGCGAGCGGGGCGCGGCCCAAGTTGGTATGGATGACCACGCCCGTGGCGTTGACGGCAGGGCGCAGGCTCGGCAGCGCGGAGCGGTGCGCACGCCACCCGATCGCCGAGGCCAGGTCGCGCTTAGAGCGCGGGGCGGCACCGGCGCGAATGGCGGCGCGTTCCTCGTCGAGCTCGGCCGTGACGGCGGCATGCACCACCGCGTCGCAGGTCTCCCCCGCCGCCTTCACTACCGGCCACTCGGCGAGCAGCTCGTTGACGGAGGGAATGGCGCGCAGGCGGGCGCGAACCTCATCGGACATGTTCTGGCTATCGCTCATGTGCGGCCTTTCAAACCCAAAGGTGAATCAATCGTTCGAACGTCAAACTATCAGCCGATTCGATCGGCTGAGTCAATCAATCGCTATTATCCTCGCACGGCGACGCCCCGCGGGAGGTCCAACGTCAAACAGACGGTACCCTACGCCTCAGACTTCTTGGCGTAGATAAACCAGTAGCCGATCGCGACCAGAACCGCACCGCCCACGATGTTGCCCAGCGTGGCGGCGGACAGGTTAAACGCAATGCCCGCGGCGTTGAGCGCATCGGCGCCGGCGACGTCGGCACCATAGCCGCACGCGTGCATCACGGCACCCATGGGCAAAAAGTACATATTGGCAACGCAGTGCTCAAAACCGCAGGCCACAAAGGCGGCGATGGGCAGCAGAATGCCCACGACCTTATCGACCACGGTCTTGCCGGCGGTACCGATCCACACGGCCAGGCACACAAAGATGTTACACAGGATGCCGCGGAAGAAGATCGTCAGCCAGTCGATCGTCACCTTGCCGGCGGCGACACTCACCATGGAATTGGCGACCGCCTCGCCGTTGAGCTTGTAAATGCCGGCCATGTACACCAAAAAGACGATGAACAAGGCACCGGCAAAGTTGCCAAGCCACACGACGAGCCATGCCTTGAGCATCTGGACCAGGGTGATCTTTTTGCTCTTGAGCGCGCAGACCATAAGCGAATTACCGGTGAACAACTCGGCGCCACACACCAGCACCAGCACCAGGCCCAGGCAAAAGCACAGGCCGCCCACGACGCGCTGGGCACCCCAGCCCAGCGTGCTGTCGCTCAAAAACACCGTAAAGAACAGACCGCCGAAGGCGATAAACGCACCGGCGAACATTGCCAACAGAAAGGCCTTATCGACCGGCAGGTTAGCCTTGGTCACGCCGGCGGCCTCGGTCTTGGCCTCGATCGCGGCGGGCGCCAGGCAATCGGGAGCAGGGTACTCCACCTTGAAATCTGCCATGTCAATCACTTCTTTCCTAATCACCAGGGACAAGCGCTGCTACAGCTCCTGTCCCAAGCGGACAAAGTGGGAAAAGTCGTTGGCGGCCACGGCGTCGTACACGGCGTCAACGGCGTCAAAGACTTCCGGGGACATGGGGTTGTAGAACTCCGTGTCGCCCGGCTGAATCCCTATGAAGAAGATATCATCGCACGATTGCTCGATTTCTTCGATCAGAATCGACAAAGGGAGCGAATGCGCGGTGAACATCGACTTGCGGGCCACGTCGCGTTTGTCGAGCAGGCGGATGGTGCCACCTGCTGAGCATGCAGGCCAAAGTCGTCGTCAAACACCGAGATGCCGGCCTTGGCCGACCCGCGAAAACCGCGTTCGTCGAGCAGCGCATCGCAGGCCTCGAGTAGCGACGGCACGTGCCAACCATAATCTGCCAGATAATAGCCGGCGTTTCCTGGCCGAGCAATCTCAACCTGAAGCGCAGGTGCAAGTTGCGGTGAAATACGGACTACATGGGCCATAAAAGCCGGAAAACAGTCCGTATTTCACCGCAACTTAGGAGGGGATGTGGGGTTCCCAGCATGTATATGGAAATGCTCTGCTTCCAAAAGGAAGCAGAGCCATTCATCAATCTTATGGAGCGGGCGACGGGAAGTCCAAGGGTTTGCTTCGCAAACCCTTGTTTCGCTGCGGGCCATTGGCCCTTGCGTGCTGCGCTGGAAAATGCTCACGCATTTTCTCAGCTTCGCACCCTGCCGGGTTCGATTCCCGTCGCCCGGCACGCTTATGAAAACGGCTCTGGCACCAAATGGAGCCAAAGCCGTTAAAACTATCCTATGGAGCGGGCGACGGGAATCGAACCCGCGTCATCAGCTTGGAAGGCTGGGGTTCTACCATTGAACTACGCCCGCAAGATATGGTCGGGACGACAGGATTTGAACCTGCGACATCCTGCTCCCAAAGCAGGCGCGCTACCAAACTGCGCCACGTCCCGAAGGTGTTGAGCAGCTAAGGTCTAAACCTTGCGTGTCCCAAAGCGAAGGAAATTATAGGAGAGACTTCCCGCCTGTGCAAGCGACGATACCCTAGCTCCTCGAATGTGCGACAAACTGGCTATGAACCAGACCGATCACAAACGCCACCACAGCGACCGGCGCCCACGCAGCGCCGATATCTGCCAGCGGCAGCGCATCAAACGGCAGCCACGCGCCCGCAAAGAACGCGTCGCGGACCGAGGTGATCACGCTCTGCACCGCGACGACGCCGCCGACCCAAACCCACACCCGCGGATGCGCGTCGCAAAAGCCGTGCACCAGGCCCATAAGCACCAGCACGATGGCAACGGGATACAAGGCGTTGAGCATGGGCACCGAGAACATGAGGATCGCGTCGAGGCCCACGTTGGAGAGCACGCAAGAAAACGCCGCGAACACAAAGGCGAGAACCGCGAAGGGACGGCGCATAGCCTCCTCGGAAGCCTCCGCTCCCCCTTCGACCACATACGTCTCGCAGAAGTAGCGCGAGCAGCAGCTGATGAGGCCGATGCACACGTTCATGCAGGCGAGGAAAAAGATCGCAAAGACCACGATCGTGCCGGCAAGACCAAAGTGCATGGAGGCAGAGCGGGCAAGGATGGCGGCACCGTTGGTGGCATCGGGCATAACCGTGCCGAGCTGCATGCCGGCAAGCGCCAGGCCGCAGTAGATGATGGCCATGAGCACGCCGGCGATCACACCAGAACGCGAGATCTCGAAGGCCACGCGCTTGTCATCGGTCACGCCCAGCTCGTGGATGGTCTCGGCGATGATAATGCCAAAGGCGAGCGACGCAAGCAGGTCCATGGTCTGGTAGCCGGTCAAAAAGCCCTGCACGGCAGCGCCTGCATCGTAGGGAGTCTGAGGCGCGGCAGCGGGACCCAACGGCGAGACCACGGCGGCACCCACGACCAGCACGATGAGCGCAATGAGCGCGGGGCCCGTAATGCGGCCGAGCACGCGCGTGATAACGCCCGGACGCAGCGTGAGCACAAACGCGACGACAAAGAAGCCAACGGCAAACACCAGACGTGCCGTGCCGAGCGAGACGCCCTCCGGCAGCAGCGGCACCAGCATCTCGAAGGCCGTGGAGCTCGTGCGCGGAATAGCCAGGCACGGGCCGATGGCTAGATACACCGCCGCAACGAAGAATTCGCCAAACTTAGGATGCACACGCCCGGCCAGCTCGCGCGCCGTTCCGGCAAGCGCCACGGCGATAAAGCCCATGACGGGCAGGCCGATGGCGGCAATCAGAAAGCCGAGCATGGCGAGCGGCGTGGCAGAGCCTGCCTGGAGCGCCAACAGCGGCGGAATAATGAGGTTGCCGGCGCCAAAGAGCATCGAGAACAGGGCGATGCCGACGGTAACGACATGGTCGGAGCGCAGGCCGCGCGGGGCGGATGAGGCCATGGGACCACCTTTCGGGTCGAAACAAAAACGGGACGGGCAAAAGACCCGTCCCGCAAGTATAAACGTTTGAGCAGGTCAGATGATGCAAAGCATCAATCTGGTTGCCTCTTTAGATCCGCTACGCGTCAGAGCGACGGCGACGCAGCAGCTCGAGCCCCAGTGCGACAAGCGCAACAGCACCCGCGGCCACAGCGACAGCCAACGGCGTGCGATCGCCCGTATCGGCGAGCTGCTGAGCACTCGACTTGGAAGACTCCTTCTTACCGGAGTTTTCCGCGCCCGATGCCTTTGCCTTATCGACTGCGGAGTCATCCGGGCTACCGGGTTTTGTCGGATCCTTTGAATCCGGCTGGTCGGAATCGGGCGTTCCGGGCTTTTCCGGCTCCGGCTTACTCGGGTTGTCAGGCTCGGGCTTGTCCGGCTGGTCCGGGTCGGGCTTGCCCGGATCGGGAACCACCGGGTCCGGGTCGACAGGCTCCTGCTTCTTCTTCACCGTCAGCGTACCGGGCTCAACCATGACATCGAAGTTCGGGTCGGTGACCGTCGCCTCGATCTGGTACTCGCCCGCCGGGGAACTCTCATCGGCGACGCAGGAGTACTCGACCTTCACGCCCGAGGTATTGGCCGAACTCTTTAGGCTCGAGGTAAACGCGGGGTTCGCCTCTCCCTCGAAGCGTTCAGCATCGTCGACCTTTACCTTAAGCTTCGCCGGCGCAATCTTGAAGTTGCGCGAGGCGGCGCCGATATACCCGTTGCTTCGCAGCGTGGCAACGGCGCGATACGTGCCCGCATCGGTCGGGGCCTCACTCGACGAATAGTGTGTGCCGCCCGTCCCGTAATACCTGATCCTCAAGTCACCTTCGCAGGCCTTGGGAACCCCCGTGACCTCGGGCGCCTGGGCGTCACCACTATAAACGAAGTCGCCGCCTGCAAATGCGAGCTCGACCCGCTTCGCCTGAACGACCAGAACGAAGTGCGCGGTCGCGGTCTTGCCATGAGCATCCTTGCACGTGACGTCAAAGGTAGACACTCCGGCCTTGGACGAGGTGCCCGAGAGCGTCAGACCGCCCGCCGTGCGGATGAGCTTAAATCCGTCTGGGAGCTTAGCGTCGTCCCACGTGTACTCATACGGAGCTTCGCCACCCGCGGCACCCAAAATCGTCGCGCGATACGTGTTATGCGCACGTGCGACCGGCAGCAGACCGCCGTTGAACACGAGGGCATCCCGGGGCACAACGGAAACGACGGCGCGATCGCTGTCCACCTGTGTCTCGGTACGAAGATATCGCTGAGTGACGCGGCAGGAATACTCGCCGGCGCAATCCTCATCGAGGCCCTCGATGAGGAGCGTCTCCTCCGTCTCGCCCTCAAGCGCCACAGCCTCGCCGCCCACCATGTGGAACCACTGATAGGAAAGCTCAATCTCGGCAGCAGAACCCGTGGACGAGGACGCGTGGTCGAGGACGCCCTTGCCCGCCTCGGCAGCAACCGAGAGCACAACAGCATCGTCTTCGTGGGCACTCGCATCCTGTGGCTGCGCAATCACCTTCGGAGCGTCCGCTTTCGCGAACTCGAACGTAATCTCGTGCGACGCGGTGACGCCACTCAGCGTGACCTCGTACGCTCCGCCCTCATAGTCGGAGATATCAAGATCGATGGCCTTGTCCGAGTCGGCTTCCGTGACCGTCACCCGCTCGAGGTAGTAGCCCTCGTCAGGCGTCGCCGAGAGCGTCACGTCGCCGCCGGCATCAACGGTGACGGAAGCGTTGTTGACCGAACCGTTGACCGCCTTCGCCGTCACCTCAAAGCGCTCGGGCTTGTCCGGGTTATCGGGCTCGGGGTTATCAGGGTCGGGATTATCGGGATCAGGCTTGGGGCCCGGATCAGGCTGATCGGGATCCGGGTTGTCCGGGTCAGGGTTATCTGGATTGTCCGGCTCAGGGTTATCCGGGTCAGGGTTATCCGGGTCAGGGTTATCTGGATTGTCCGGCTCAGGGTTATCCGGGTCCGGATTGTCCGGGTCCGGAATCACCGGGCCGGGATCGACGGGCTCCTGCTTCTTTTTAACCGTCAGCGTTCCGGGCACGACCTCGACATCGAAGTTCGGGTCGGTGACCGTCGCGCCGATCTGGTACTTGCCCGCCGGTGAGTTTTCGTCGGCATCGCAGGAGTACTCGACCTTCACACCCGAAGTGTCAACCGCACTCTCCAGGCTCGAGGAAAACGCTGGGTTCGCCTCTCCCTCGAAGCGCTCGGCGTCGTCAACCCTCACCTTGAGCTTTGCCGGTGCGATCTCGAACTGGCAGGCAGCGGCACCGATGTAGCCGTGGCTGCGCAGCATGGCGACAGCGCGATACGTACCGGCATCGGTCGGGGCCTCACTCGAGGAATATTGCGTACTTCCACATCCGTAGTACCAGACCTTAAGGTCGCCCTTGCAAACCTTAGGAGCACCGAAAACTTCGGGGGTCTGCGGCATGCCGCTATAGGTAAAGTCGCTATCCGCAAACGCGAGCTTTACGCGCTTTGCCTGAACAACGATCGCAAAGTGGGCAGTCACGGCCTCGCCACGTGCATCCGTGCACGTGATGTCGAAGGTGGAAACGCCCGTCTTGGACGGAACGCCAGAGAGCGTCAGGCCGCTCGAAGTACGGGAGAGCTTGAGCCCGTCGGGGAGCTTCGCCTCATCCCATGCGTACTCGTACGGAGCCTTGCCGCCCGCGGCCCCGGCAATCGTTGCGAGGTACGTGCTGTGGGCGCTCGCTGCCGGCAGCAGGTCGCCGTTAAATACAAGGGTGTCCCACGGCACGATGGAGACGGAGGCACAATCACTGTCCGTCTGCTTCTCAGTACCAAGGTAGCGCTGAGTGACGCGGCAGAAATACTCGCCGGCCTGCTCGTCATCGAGGTCCGCGAGTGAGAGCGTCTCCCCCGTCTCGCCCTCGAGCGCCACGGCCTTGCCATTCACCATGCGGAACCACTGGTAGGAAAGCTCGACCTCGGCAGCGCAACCCGTGGACGAGGCAGCGTGGTCAGCGACGTTTTTGCCTGCCTCGGCCGCAACCGAGAGCACAGCCGAATCGCCTTCATGGACGCTCACGTCCTGCGGCTGCGCGACCACACGCGGAGCGTCCGCCTTCGCGAACTCGAACGTGACCTCCTGCGATGCGGTGACATCGCTCAACGTGACCTCGTACGCCCCGCCCTTGTAATCAGAAATGTCGAGGTCAACGGTCGCATCCGAGCCTGCCTGCGCGACCGTCGCGCACTCGAGGTAGCAGCCCTCGTCGGGCGTTGCCGAGAGGATCGCTTCCCCGCCCTCAACAACCGAAACCGAAGCATTGTCGACCGAACCGTTGACCGCCTTCGCCGTCACCTTGTAGTGCTCGGGCTTCTTCTTGACCGTCAGCGTGCCGGGGTCGACCGCGACATCAAAGTTCGGATCGGCGACCGCCGCGTCGATCTGGTATTCACCCGCCGGCGATTTCTCATTCGCCGAGCAGAAGTACGTAACCTTTACGTCCGACGTGTCGCAACGACTCACCAAGCTGGAGGTAAACTCGGGGTTCTTCTGACCCTCAAAGCGCTCAGCATCGTCGACCTTCACCAGCAGCTGAGCCGGCGCAACAGTAACCGTCAGTTCAACGTCTTCGGCGGCAAGATAGTTACGCGAGGCAGCGGCACGGGCGACAACACGCGCCGTACCGGCGGCCTTCACCGTCGCACAACGCCCCTTAATCGAAACCGAGCTCGCATCGTCATCGGAATCAACCAGCTCAAAGCTCACGGGAGTCTGGGCAACGTTGTTAAACACAATGGGGTCTCCACCGTAAACACCCGAATAGATCGTCGTTCCCGTAATGACCTGGCTTGCCTTTGCAATCGAGAACTCGGCGGACTTTTTACCCTGATAGTTGGTGTCAGTCACCGTAACCGTGACGCGGTAGTTGCCACTGTCGCACGGCTCCAGCGCCGTCGGACCATAGGACGTTCCACCTATACCGCGATAGGCAACGGAATAGGCAGACGCATCAAGGCCGGCAACCGCAACCGCCGCACCGTGTCGTGCGCCATCGTATGTCACATCAGACGTCTCGATCGAAATATCGACCGGGGCCTTCTCGATCGTAAAGTCACAGGAGGCATTACCGACATATCCGTTGGCTTCGAGCGTCGCCACCGCACGATACGTGCCGGCATCCACCGGCGCCTGATACGACGAGTAATGTGTGTCGTCCGTGCCAACATACGTTAGTTCGACATCGTCCTCGCAACCCTCGGGCACGCCCGAAAGCTCCGGGGCCTGCGCCGTCGCATTGTAGGTAAAGGTCTGGCCCTCAAATGCAAGTGGGGCTTTCTTCGCCTTCACGAGCAGCACAAAATGCGCTACGCGCTTATTACCCAGGTCATCGGTACACCTAATCTTGAAGCTATGCACACCCGTAGCCGCAGGCACGCCCGAGAGCACCAAGGCGCCCGATCCGTCATCTGCCAGCGTCAGCTGCATGCCCTCAGGAACCGCAACATCACCCAAGTTATACGCATACGGCGCCTTGCCGCCCGTAGCGCCGGTAATCTCTGCACGGTACTCATCGTGAGCGGTCGACACCGGCAGCACACGCCCGTTAAACACAAGTGCTTCTCGGGGCACGATGGATACCTTCGCATGTTCGGTATCCGTCTTTGTCACCGTGCCCAGGTAGCTCTGCGTAATGCGGCAGAAGTACTCGCCCTCGCCGTCGCTGTCGAGCTGGGCGATCGAAAGCGTCTCCCCCGTCTGGCCCTTTAGCGGCTCTACCTTGCCACCATCGTCAGACATGCGATACCACTGGTAGCTCAGCTTGACGTCTGCAGCGGATCCAGATGACACGGCCGCATGGACGCGAACGTTGCGCCCCGCCTCGGCGGCGACCGAAAGCTCAACCGGATCGCCCTCGTAAGCACTCGCATCCTGCGGCTGCGCAAGGACCTGTGGAGCCGCTGCCTTTGCGAATTCAAACGTGACCTTTTGCGGAGCACTCACGCCACTCAGTGTGACCTCGTACGCCCCACCCTTATAGTCAGAAATATCAAGGTCATAGGCATTGCCGGCCGAACCTTCATCACCCGCTTCTTCGGCAACAGTCACGCGCGTCAGATAGCAGCCCTCATCGGGCGTCGCCGAAAGCGTCGCCTTGCCATCCGTAGCGACCAAAGCAGACTCCGGATCAACCGATCCGTTGACCGCTCGGGCCGTCACCTTGTACTTAGGCGCCTCCGCAAAGCGCGCCTCGACGGTCATGTTGTCCTCGGGGACAAACGTCCAGGTAGCATCCGTGCTCAGCGGCTCATCGCCCAACGACCCGTCGTCATTGCGCGCATACCACCCATCAAACACATAGCCCGCATCGGGAACGGCAGTCAGGGTCGTGGACTCACCGTTCTCGACTTCGTTGGTCACGGCATAGCCCAGAGATTCGTCCTCGGAGGAACCCTCGACGTGTCCGCCCTGACGCGAATCCACCGCCGTAACCGTCATCGACGCCCGCTCATAAACGGCCGTAAAAGTACGGTTGCCAAACACTACGCGGTTGATCACCGGTGTGGCGCCCACAGGCATGCCGTTCTCGTCGACCCAGTATTTAAACTTCCAACCCTCGTGCGGCACGGTAAACATAATCGCCGCGGAATGGTAGGAGCCGCCGGTACCAAGCGCAACCATGCTAAAGCCCGCGCCCTTGGGATACGTGGCGACTTGAACATCGCAGCCCGTCTCATAGAACACGGCCGTAAGCTGCCTATTCTCCTTTGCGGTACCGATATAGAACGCGCTGTAGCTCACCGTGACACCCGCATCATCGACCCAATGTGAGAAGTGGTACTTCTTCCACGGGATCGCGAACGCCATAAACATGTCGCCCCTGTCGTACGACCTGCTGCCGGCAGGAATACCGTCGACCAGAAGGGCCGTACCGCGGAAGATGGACGAGCCGGTGACGGTAATAGTCACCTGTCCATCGGATTCGAACTGCGCGTAGTACGTTATGTCTTGTGTGGCGGTCACATCGAGGGTCGTCGCGGTCTCGACAATCGAGGTACCCGCCTTATCGGTGCTCCAGCCCACAAAGCGATAGCCCATACCGGCAACAGCGGTCAGTTCCACCTGATCGCCCGCGGCAAAGCTACCGCTACCCGTAACACGGCAGTCCCTGTTCGAAGCCTTGTCCTTCACCACGACCTCACCCGTAACGGTCACCTCGTACGGATCGGCAAACACGGCCTGAAGCTCCAACGTATCGTCCTCGAGCCCCTCGACCATATCCTTGTCGAGCTTAACCCAACAATGGGCGTCGCAGCTCAGCAGCGACTTGCTGCCCTCGGCATCCAGGACATACCAGCCGACAAAACGTTTGATTCCCATAGGCGTAGCGTTGAGTTCGACCGTATCACCGAATTGATAGGAGCCCTCGCCGCTCAGGGTACCAACGCTATCGTCACTCGCGCTCAAAACGACCTGATAGGACTTAGGAGCAAAGGTCGCCGTGTAGGCGGCGTCGTCCGTGACCTTAACGGTATAGTCGGCGTTCTCGCTGACCGTCTCGCCCCTGTCGTCCGTCCAACCAGCAAACGAATACCCGGTGTTTGCAGTCGCGCGAAGCGTTGCGCGGTCGCCGGACTCATAGCCACCAAAGCCGCTCACGGCTCCGCCCTCGCCAGGCGAAGCAACGGTATGCACGACATACGAACCCGACGCAAAGAGGGCATAGAGCGACGTATCCTCACGCACGGTAAATCGATAAGTTTTCTTGGAGCTCACGCACGTGCCGTTACGGAGCCAGCCCACAAAAGCCGTATCCTCGGCGGCGACCGCACGCACGGTTGCGACCTGTCCGGCGGCATACGTCCCCGCGCCCTCGACCGTGCCCATACTCTCCTCGCACGAGACGTCCACCGTACATTGCTTTGCCGAGAACACGGCCTGGAGCGTCGTGTCAGACGTCGGCACCACGTGATAGGTTCTGTCACGGCTTACCACGGCTCCCGAGGCATCGGCCCAATACTCAAACGCATAGCCCGAAAGCGCATGCGCGGTCAGCGTGGCGGCATGCCCCGCCTCAACGGTACCTGTGCCCTCGACCCAGCCGGCGACGCTCGATTCGACCAGCGAACCGGTGCCGGAATCGACTACCGCCGTGACGTCGACTTCATAGCTTTTTGCCATAAAGCGAGCGATGTGCACATGGCTGCGCTCCTGGTGGCAGGTGAACTCCGCATCGGCAGACTCAAACGTGCCGTCGGCCGTATACCAACCAGTAAAGACGTAACCGGGGTTGGGCGTCGCCTTCAGGGCAACCTCAGCGCCGCGGTCGGCAAGGACGCGGCTCGCCTTGACGGTGCCACCTTCCGCAGGATCGGCGAGGGGTACGCAAACGGTATCGACAGGCACAAAGGCCGCGGTAATAACGCAGTGCCCGGTTTTACCGCGAGCCTTCGCAACCAACGAGGTCTCATGCTTAAGGCTCTTCAGGCGGCCATTGACGTACCAACCCCAGAACAAAAAGCCAGGATGGGCCTTGGCCGTCAGATGAAGGGTCTCACCTAATTTGAACTTATCAGTCGTGGGCTTCACCACAGTCCCGTTGCACGTCACGGTACCGCCGAGCCACGAATCAGCCGTGACCATGACCTCGGGTTTTGAGTCGGTAAAGATCGCGGTATAGGTGTCGCTCTTGGTAACCTTAACGACCAGCTCGGCGGTGTCGTACTCCTTACCGGAGTCATCCTTCCAATGGTCAAAGCGGTAGCCGTCATTGGCCTTTGCCTTGAGCATCACCGTGTCGCCATATCCGCAGGTAACCGAAGATGCCCCCGGGTGCCCCTCAATCTCAACCGCACCGCGCTCCATAAAGGTCTTCTTGGCCTTCGCCGTCACGGTATAGGTATTTTCCTCAAACACCGCGCGCACGGTGCATTCCACGTCCTCGGGATAGAACTCGAGGTAGCTGGGGTCGGTGCCCAAAAGCAGGTCCGTCTTGGCGTCGTACCAGCCCTTAAAGGTAAATTGTTTGCTCGCCTCGGCCGTGAGCTCTATGCTCAGCATGGCAGGCTCGCCCTTCATGCAGTAGCCCTCGCCGTGCACTAAATATTTGCCCGCCATGGCCGCGGCCGGCTCAACGACCACGTCTACCTTGCAGGCACGCGTAAACTTCGCCTGGACCACGCAGTCGGTAATGGGCTCAAAGGTATAGGAACGCTCGCTCGACACCAGCGTCGACGTAGTATCCGAGCCACCATTGCTCAGATACCAACCGTCAAAGATATAACCCTCGGATGGGGTGGCCTCCGCGGTCACGCGCTGCCCTTCGGGAACCTCGAGCACCATGCCGGCAGTCTCGCCGCGCTTCAGTGTAACGGTGCCGCCCTCGAGCGGGTCGGCCTCGGCACGCACGATATGCGCATCCCTGCCGTCCATTACAGCCTCGATCCGGGCATTCCCGTTAACGCGGTATTCGCAAACTTCCTGCTTGTTG
This sequence comes from Collinsella sp. LCP21S3_D3, assembly GCF_052118305.1. Classification (NCBI taxonomy): domain Bacteria; kingdom Bacillati; phylum Actinomycetota; class Coriobacteriia; order Coriobacteriales; family Coriobacteriaceae; genus Collinsella; species Collinsella sp. LCP21S3_D3. The sequence continues at coordinate 88,913 of NZ_JBQKHK010000006.1, read as the reverse complement.
GCAATCGTGATGCCCTGCGCATCGGTTTCGCGCCACTCCACAAACCGATACGTTTTTTCCGGATTGTCGGGGCGCACCTTGGGCCGCATCGTAAACGTGAGAATGTCCCCATCCTTCGCGCGAACCTTGCCATCCACGACCGGCACGCCATCGCACAGCACCTCGGCGCTATCGAAGGGGTCGGTATTCACCAGGATTGTCTTATCCGCCTTGCGGAAGCGTGCAACCAGATGGCGGTCGACCTCGGCCTTGAAGATATACGTACGCTCGGGCGAGACCTCGATGCCGTCCTCAAACCATCCCACAAAGGCATAGTCGGGACCCTCGCTCGCGGTGACCATAGCCTGATCGCCACGCGTAATGCTCTGCTTTACGGGGCTTGCGGTGCAGCCTGTCGAAAAATCGGCCTGAATGCCATCGGCTTCGGCAACCGCCGTAATCTCAACTTTTTTCTCGAAAACGGCCGTCATTTTTACGACCTCGGGCGTCAGGTCCGTGATCGTCATCGTCTTGAGAGGTGATGTCGAGACCTCGACACCGTTCTCTTTCCAACACACGAAGCGATAGCCGGGATTGGCGACAGCCTCCAGCGTGGCGACCGTCCCCTCATAGTGGATACCGCCTCCGGTAACGACGCCGCCCACCTCGGGCTGCGCGGTGGCAATTATTTCGATCTTATGGTCGCCATGAGGCTTGGGCTTCTTGTGGTCGTCGATGATGTCCTTAATCTCCTTGAGCACCTTCGTGCCGACGGCGGCAACATCCTCAATGTTGTCGGCCATACCGATCTCGATCACCGCATCGGCCGCGATGGGGTCGACGATCTCGCCCAGCCCATACATGGTAGCGAGGACGGCCGCAGCCGTAATCGCGGCGATGAGCGCAGCCTTAAGCGCTGCGAGTGACTCGTCGGGGTCAGTCGCAGCGCGGAAATGCGCGGTGTACTGCACATCTCCCTCGAGCACAAACGTGTAGGACGGACCATCGTCGCCGGTAAAGACAACGTTGCCGAGGGCATCGGTCGCGTAGTCAAACACATAGCCAGGCATTGGCACCGCCACGACCGTTACGCGCGACCCGATACCGTACAGACCGGTAGAGAGGAACTGTCCGAGCGGCTGCCCGTTCTCATCGACCCCGTCCACACCCAGCACAACGCTCGCCTGCGGAGCGCAGTAGCGCGGAGTGATCTCGATCCTAGCGTCAGTCTTGTCCTCGGACACAATCGCGTCCGCCTTGTCCACCGTATAGGTAAAGTCAAGCTGATCGCTCACGGCGTACGCATCATCGCCCTCGCCCAGATACCAGCCCAGGAACAGCGCGTTATCCGTGACAGCGGAAACCTCAACCGTCTCGCCGGCATTGCGATAGCAGTTTTGAGCGGTAACGCTCAGGTGCGCAAAGTCCTGCGACGAGTCGGTCGCCTGCGCATCGTTGACGTACACCGCATAGTCCTTGAGCTTAAAGCGAGCCTCCAGGGACAGGTCCTTATCTGGCGTAAACGTGTAGACCGGCTCCTTGGAGATGTACTTGCCGGACTCGGTGTCATACCAGCCCTTAAACGTGATGTTGTCGTTGAGCATCCCCAAAGTACCGGCATCGAGCGCGACTTCGGCACCTGCGTCGATCGTCATCGTGCCGGAAACATCGGGAAGCTCAACGCCATCCATCAGCTTGTGTTCGCCCTTATCAATCGTTTGGGCATAGGAGATCTGGAACGATGTCGGCGTGGGTTTCTTAAGCTGTAGCGTGCCCTTGGTTTGGGTTTCGAAATGCGAATAGCCGTCGTCATACACGAGCTTTACGGGCTGTCCGTCCATCGACTCATCGAAGACATCACCATCGCAGGGGGTGGCCGTAAGGTACTCGCCGAGCTCTTTCTGTATGAGGGCCTCGTAGTCCCAAATCGATACCGAATGCGGGTAATCGAGCTCGACGTTCATGCCCTCGAGCGAAATGGTCTCCCCCGTCTCATAGGTCATGTTGTTGGGGTCGCATGAAATCTCAACGTTCTCGAGCACCTTGCCCACCGGGACGGGCAGGCAGCCGTTGCACATCTCCCAAACAGCTTTGGGATGCCCGTTAGCATACTTCGGAATCATCTTGGCGGGGACCATGACGGTCATGTTGTATTTGGGGAACGTGTCGGTGTTAATGAGCACCGCATTGTTGCACCCAAAGAACACGGTCTCGAGATTGGTACTGCCAAACGCCTTTTTCGGCAACTCCTCGATCTTGGAGTTATATGGCAGTGTCAGCCCGCCGCTCAAGTCGGTGCCGTAGAAGCAGGTGTGACCAAGCGTTTCGACCGTTGTGTTGCTCTCGAGCCCCGTGGTAGCAAGGTTCGAGCAGAACCTAAACGCGCAAACGCCAATCGATGTAATGGAGGTATTCTTGTCCAGGCCGGTATCGGTCAGAGCTCTGCAGCCTTCGTAGGCTCTGTCGGGAATCGATGTGAGGCCGACAACCTTGTCGAGCCCCGTGGACACCAGCCCACTCTCGGCAAACGCAGCGTCGCCCATAGAGCCAATGGCGGCAACCTCGTTGATGTTCAAACTCGTAAGCGACTTGCAGCCATAGAATGCCTCTTTCCCGATGGTACCGATGGTCATGCCGGAAAGGCTGATATCGGTGAGATTCGGGCAGTTATAGAAGGCGTGCAGTCCGATTTTGGAAATGGAACTGTTCTTAAAGCGCACTGAACACAGATTGGTAGAGTCGGCGCAGAGCTGTGCGTCGACTTCATCAACCCCGTAATCGACAATCAAATTCGTTACCATTCGACCGTCGACGGAGTTCTCGCGCGGGTTGTTTTCATCGATTTCTACCGTAAGATTTCCGTTTGCGTCGCACGGATACAGGTAGTAGTTCGGCATGAACTTGGCATACTCGTAGGCCGCCTGCTGCAGGTTGCCCTTGCTGTACGCGACAAGGCGCGTGTAGCCATCGTCGTACACGAGCTGTATAGGTTCTCCGTCCATCGACTCGTCGAAGACATCACCATCACAGGGGGTCGCCGTAAGGTATTCGCCGAGTTCGTCCTTTATGAGCGCTTCGTAGTCGCTATCCATCGTCGAATGAGGATATTGAAACGTGACGCTCATGCCCTCGAGCGAAATGGTGTCACCCTGCTGATAGGCCATCTTGTCGGGATCACGCGAGACCTTAATCTTTTGAAGCATCTTGCCCACGGGGACGGGCAGGCAGCCATTGCAACTCTCCCAAACTTCGTTGGGGCGACCGCTTGCGTATTGCGAAACCATCTTGGCAGGGACCATGACGGTCATGTTTTGCTTGGGGAACGTGGTGGAATTAATGAGCACCACATGGTCGCATCCAAAGTACACAGTTTCAAGCTTAGAGCCATAGAACGCACGGCTCGGCAGTTCCTCGATCTTGGAATAAAGGGGCAGCGTCAGCCCGCCGCTCATATTGGTCCCGGAGAAACAGCCTTCGCGAAGCGTCTTGATCGTCGTATTGTTCTCGAGCCCCGTCGTCGCAAGGCGAGAGCAGTTTTTGAACGCATTAACGCCGATTGATGTGATAGATGTGTTCCCTCCCAGACCGGTATCGGTCAGAGCGCTGCAGCCATTATAAGCGTTCTCAGGAATCGAACTGAGACCAACGACCTTGTCGAGCCCCGTAGACCGCAGCCCGCTCCAGGCAAACGCGGCATCGTCCATAGAGCCGATGGTAGCAACGTCATTAATGTTCAGACTCGTAAGCGATCCGCACCCAGAAAACGCTTCTGTTCCGATGCCCCCAATGGTCATACCGGAAAAGCTGATATTGGCGAGATTCGAGCAGCCAGAAAAGGCGTGTAATCCAATTGAAGAAATAGAGCTGTTCTCAAAACGTACCGAGCGCAGATTGGAGGAGTACTCACAAATATATCCGGGGACCCCATCCACTCCGTAATCAACGATCAGGTTGGTCACCAATTGACCATCGACAGAGTTCTCATTCGGGTCGTTTTCATCAATCTCTACCGTAACGCTTCCGCCAGCATCACACGGATACACATAGCCGTTCGGCATAAGCTTGGCATACTCATAGACCGTTGGGTCCTCATACACGAGGGGATCGACTTCGCTGTCATCGGACGAGGGTTCCGCCGTTGCAGGCGAGGTCTTTGCTGCATCGGAGTTGGTCGCGGAGCTCGAAAGATCTTGGGCCAGGCTCGACGTGGAAGTGCTGGTATCCGAGCTGGACGATTCGTCCAGAGCGTTATTCGTTTGGTCGGAAGTTGTGGATGAGCCGCCCTCGCCCAAAGACGACGCGTTATCGACCGCATCGGCATCAGCGTCAGAGCCCGAGTCGGTCTCTTGGGCCTCGTTTTCGACGGCGACCGCCCCAGCATCATCGGCATAGGCTGTGCTGGGCGCAAGGGGTATCGAGGTCACGACCATCGCGACCGAAAGATAGACGACCAAAAACCTATAGAGGGCAGCAGTGATCCTGTTCATAGGAACCTTCCCGCAATTCGCAAAGATACCGAGGACCCAGTGCGGGCCATCATCTCACAATACCCTGTATAAGCGACAATGCGGGAAGGTTGCGCAAACGGTTTATCTAAGGGCACAGAAGGTTGGTCTAATCGCAGCTCAAATCGCGGAGCGCGTCAATCGCGGTGTCGACTTCCCTGTCCGTGTTGAAATACCCAAACGAGAAACGAACGACACCCTGACGCTCAGTCCCGAGCGCGCGGTGCATGAGCGGGGCACAATGGGCGCCGGGGCGCGTCGCAATCCCCCAGCCTTGCATGAGCGCGTCCGAGATCTGGGCAGAGTCGATATCGCCCACGTTAAGCGAAACGATCGCCGAGCGCATCGGCTGGTCAAAGGCGCCGTAGAGCGCAATGCCGGGGATTTCGCGCACGCCGGCAAGGAAGCGCTCTGCAAGCGAGCGCTCATGCGCCGCAATCGCCTCGACCCCACCCTGGGCCTCGATAAAGTCGAGGCCGGCAGAAAGGCCCGCGATACCGTGACCGTTGAGCGTGCCCGCCTCAAGGCGCGTGGGCCACTCAAGCGGCTGCAGCGCATCGAAGCTGTGAACGCCCGTGCCGCCCATGGCCCACGGTGCCACGTCAATGCCTTCCGCCACGGCTAGGCCGCCGGTCCCCTGCGGACCCATAAGCCCCTTGTGACCGGTAAAACACACAACGTCGAGCCCCATGGCGTGCATATCGATATGCGCCGTGCCGGCAGACTGCGAGGCATCGACGATCACCAACGCACCTGCCGCATGGGCCATGGCCGCTACGCGCGCAATGTCGACCGCGTTGCCGGTCACATTGGAGGTGTGCGTCACCACCACAGCACGCGTGTCCGGCGTCACCAACCGCTCGAGCTCGTCGTAGTCGAGCACGCCGTTCGCGTCGCAGCCCGCATGCTCAACCGCCACACCCTGTACCGCCGACAGGCGATTGAGCGGGCGTAACACCGAGTTGTGCTCGAGCACCGTCGTGACCACACGGTCGCCGGGGCGCACCACGCCACAGATGGCGGTGTTGAGCGCAGCCGTGGAGTTGGGCGTAAAGCACACATGGTCCGCTCTCGGGCAACCCAAAAGGCGCGCGAGCTTGGCACGGCAACCGTGAATCGTACGAGCCGCATCGAGAGCACCCGACGTGGCGCCGCGCCCGGCATTGCCGAGCGAGCACATCGCCTGCGTCACGGCATCGATGACCGCCTGCGGCTTATGCATGGTCGTCGCCGCGTTATCCAGATAGATCATCGCACGACCTCCCACATGTCAATCACCGTAAAGCCCTCGGTGGGAACACCGGCTGCGGCAAGCTCGGCGCGCAGCAGCTCCTCATCGGCAGGCAACGCCTTCCACGCCAAGCCGCAGCCGGCAGCGACCTCCCCGGGCACGGGAATCGTGCGCCCGGGAAGGCCGCGCTCGATGCATAGGGTCTCGCACCCCATGGCGGCCGCCGTGGTGGGAAACGTGATGACAAGCGCCGGGCGCTTTTCTCTCATGGCAATCCCGCCCAAACGCTACGGGCGCACGACGCGCACGGCCTGCTCCATCTTCTCCACGATCACGTACATGTTGGTGACCTCGCCCACCGCAAGCTGGTCTTTAATGCCAAAGTGGTCCAGGCAGGTACCGCAAGTGAGAATCTCGACGCCCTGCTCGGCCAGGCCCTTCAGGTCATCGAGCACCGGCGAGCCCTCGACGGTGAGCTTGGCGCCGCCGTTGTAGAACAGCATGGTCGCGGGCAGCTCCTCCTGCTGCGTCACGGCAAAGATAAACGCCTTCATGAGCTTGTGGCCCAGCTCGTCGTCGCCACTGCCCATGCAGTCGGTGTAGACGGAAATGACGAGTTTGCCCTTGCCGGCGCTGGCATCACAGAAGGAAGCGCCATCCTGCTCGGGGTCCGCAACGGCCACGGCACCGGCGGTCGCCACGGTCACGTGCCACTCGGCGTCAGAAACCTTCTCGACCGAGGCCGTGCAGCCCTTCTCCTGCGCCATCTTGGAGATGTTCTTGACGGCGGTCTCGTTATCGACCGAGGTCACGACAACGCCCTCGCCATCGAGTTGCTTGAGCGCCTTAAGCGTCTTGACGACGGGCAGCGGGCAGGCATCGCCCATGGCGTTGACTTCAATCTTGGTAGACATAGCCTTTCCTTTCGAAAGAACCGTTCTAGAGAACGGTAAACAGTTACATAAACGTGCGGGCTAGCGGACAACGAGGACGGCAGAACCACCTGGCACCGGCTCGCACACGCGGCCGACGACGGAGGCAACGCGCCCCTCGGCATGCAGACGGCGCGCAAGCTCATCCACATCGGCAGCAGGTGCCGCGATAAGCAGGCCGCCCGAGGTCTGCGGATCGTACAGCGCGTCGAGCATCCCCGGCTCCAGACCATCGTCGACTGCCACGCGCGGGCCAAAGAAGTCCTGGTTGCGGTAGGCGCCGGCAGGGATAATGCCAAGGCGTGCCATGTCGAGCACCTGGTCAAAGAGCGGCACCGCCCCCGACACAAGCTCAATCTGCACGCCCGAGCCCTCGGCCATCTCGCACGCATGTCCGATCAGGCCAAAGCCCGTGATGTCGGTGCAGCCATGAAGCTCGAGGTCCTCGGCCAGACGAATCGGAGCCTCGTTGAGGGTCCGCATCGAGTCAAACATGGCTGCGGCCTCGTCCTGTTCGATGAGCTCGCCCTTAATGGCCGTAGTGATGATGCCCGAGCCGATCGCCTTGGTCAGCAGCAGAACATCGCCCACGCGTGCGCCGCTGTTGGCGAGCATACGGTCAAGCGCGACAAAGCCACTCACGGACAGGCCGTACTTGGGCTCGTCGTCGTTGATGGTGTGGCCGCCCGCGATGGCACAGCAGGCCTCGACGCACTTGTCGGCGCCACCCGCCAGAATCTGGCCGGCAACCTCAACGCCCAGGCAACTGGGTATGCAAAGCAGGTTCATGGCATGGCTCGGCCGTCCACCCATGGCGTATATGTCCGACAGCGAGTTTGCCGCGGCGATCTGGCCAAACAGGAACGGGTCGTCGACCATCGGTGGGAAGAAGTCGATGGACTGCACGAGGCCCAAGTTATCGCCAACGCGGAAGACGCTCGCATCGTCGGAGGTATCGAACCCCACGAGCAGGTTGTCGTTATGCACATTGGGTAAGTCGCCCAGGACCTGGGCGAGGGCTCCAGGAGCCAACTTAGCGGCTCAACCGCTCGCGGCAGTCATCTGCGTGAGCTTCATGAGATCGTCAGCCATCGATACCTCCTCTCATCGGTCAATCAGTTCCTCCCAGTATACGCATGACGGCGCCGAGAGCGGGCAATTTATCGCACCGGCCCCCTACGCGAGCGCCTGGGCTCGAATGGCCGCGCCGATGGCACCGGCAAAGCGGGCCTGGGGCGAGGTAGTGACCGGCGAGCCCACCAATGCGCCAAGACGCTCGATGACATAGGCGTTTTCGCACAGACCACCGGTCAGATAGTACGGGGCGCCCGCGGCTTGCGAGGCCATGGTCGCCACACGCGACACGACGCTCTCGATCACACCGCGGGCAATGTTCTCGCGCGGCTCGCCGCGGCCGATCAGGCTAATGACCTCGCTCTCGGCAAACACCGTGCACATGCTGCTGATCTTGGTGGGCTCGCCGGAACGCGCCAGGTCGGCAGCCACGTCATAGCCAGCCGCTGCCAGTGCCTCGCGCAGCCGCTCGGAAGCATCGACCGAGGAGAACCCGGTTGGCTGCACGCAGGTCCACGTCACCGAATCCACCCCATCGACCACAGCGGCCTTAGCCGCCGTAGAAGCCCTCGAGCTCCTCCTTGAGCAGGCGGCACTCCTCGTACCAGCCTTCACGCTCGTAGGCGCGGTCGCGACCCTGAGGAAGATGCAGAATGTGCGTGCGCTTAAGCTCCCCCAGCAGCTCGTACATCTTCTTCTTGCCGTCGCAGGCGGTCTCGCCGATGATCATGTCGCTAAAGTACGTAAACGGGCACTTTTGCGAGTAGGCAAAGCCGTACGTCGACTTGATGAGCGGGCAGAGGTTTGACGGCAGCACCTTCTCGGCCTCGGGAATCACCTCGTCGGACGTACCGCACAGAGCCACGCTTGCAGCCCCCGCGGCATCGTCGTACGACAGCATCGTGTGCCGTCGTTTAATAAATTGATTGCTTGATTGATAAGAGTTTGTCATCCCTCATTCGGCGAACGGCAAAAACAAAGCCGCCGAGGCTTATATCCCCGACGGCATTACCCGGCGCTATCGACAAACCAAATGGATCCTACTGGCATCAAAATGCATGCGCAGCGTCTCGCCTGCTTGTGGCAGCTCGTCGACAGGCATGCCCACCTTGTTGACCTTCCACTGCAGACGCGTTGGCGCATCGACGCGCGGTACGTCCAGCAGCACCAGCCGCTCAAAGCGCGAATCGCTCACACGGGCCACGTGCAAATCATAGCTATTGCGGCCCCGCTCGGCACGGTTGTCAACATGGAAGTAACTTGCGCGAATGCCCAGGTACACCACATTATCGGGAACCTCGCGACCCACGTTAAAGGTCATGCCCCAGTCGAGCGCCTCAACTTCCTCGGGCCCGATCTTTCGTGCGCGGCTTGTGTTCTTACACCCCGTCAGACGCAGTGCCGCCAGCGTCTGCGGACGGCGGACCACGTCCTCGACGGAGCCGATCTCCTCCACATGCCCGTTATGCATCACGCAGATGCGCTGGCAGAGGCGGCACGCTTCGTCGATGTCGTGGCTCACGTAGAGCACGGTGCGGTTACAGACGTCAAACAGGTCGAGCATGTTCTGCTCGAGGGCGCTCTTAAGATAAGAATCGAGCGCGCTCATGGGCTCGTCGAACATAAAAACGCCCGGATGCGCCGCCACCATGCGGGCGAGCGCCACGCGTTGCTGCTGACCGCCCGAGAGGCGTGCGGGATAGCGGTCGGCAAAATCGGCCAGACCGAAAATGCCCAGATAGCGCTCGGCAAGTTGCTTGCGCGCCACGGCGTCGCCTGCGTCCTTTACGCCGGCACATACGTTATCGGCCACCGTCATGTTGGGAAACAGCTGATAGTTTTGGAACAGCAGGGCACATTTTCGCTCCTGAGGCGACAGGTTGATGCCCGCCGCCGAGTCAAAAAAGGTCACACCGTTGACGACGATCTTGCCCTCGTCGGGCGTCTCCACGCCGGCAATGCAGCGCAACGTACAGCTCTTGCCGCAGCCCGAGGCGCCCAGCAGCGCCACACGCTCCTCGCCGGCCTCAAGCTGCATGTCGAGTGTAAACCCGGGATAGTGCTTTTTGATGTCCAGAACGAGCGACATGGCCTATCGACCTCCCTGCAAAGCGGCGTCATCGCGCATGAGCTCGACCAGCGCCTCGCGATCGATACGCAAGGCATCGCCGCCCGCCGGGTCGAGTGAATCGCCCCGTCCGGCGAGATCTTTGGCCTGCTTGCGCTCCGCACGGGAAAGGCCCCGCTCGCGATACTTTTGCGAATGAGCGGTGTACATATTGATGAACAGGATGACTAGGAAACAAAACACGATTACGACGATGACCCAAAAGAGCGCCACCGACGTGTTGCCGCCCATCCATTCAAAGTAAATGGCGATGGGAATGGTCTGCGTAATACCGGCGTAGTTGCCCGCAAAGAACAGGGTGCAGCCAAACTCACCCATTGCGCGGGCAAAGGCGAGCACCGTGCCGGCGGCGATGGAGGGCCAGCCGAGCGGCATCATGAGCTTGGTAAAGATGCGACGCTCGGACCATCCCAGCGTGCGCGCCGCATCGAGCATCTGCGTGTCGAGGCTCTCGAAGGCACCGAGTGCCGTACGATAGACGAGCGGGAACGACACCACCACGGCAGATATCACCGCCGCCGGCCACGTAAAGACGATCGAGATGCCGTGCGCGATAAGCCACTGGCCCACCCCGGTCGAGCGGCCAAACAGCATGAGGAGCAGAAAGCCGCAGACCGTGGGCGGCAGCACCATAGGAATCGTAAAAACCGAATCGAGCAGGCCCTTGATGCGACTCGAGGTACCCATAGTCTTCCACGCGGCGAACAGCCCCAGCGCAAAGGAGATCAGCAGGGCAAGGCCGCTCGTTTTTATGGACACCCAAAACGGGCGATAGTCGATGTCGCCCAAGAAGGCTGCGGCGCGCTCCGCCAGCGACGGCGGCACCGTCGTCGACACGTCCGCATACCGCACGAGGGCGGCGTTATCGCTCCACAGGACGCCGTCACCCAAATCTAGCTCGGCATTCGCGGCGTCGGCGGCATTCACTACCGTGTAGTAATCGCCGTTGCCGCCCTTCACCTTAAACTGATAGCGGTAATCGCTCTGCACCAGCGCGTTATCCGAGGTAAAGACCCATTCGAGATTAGAGTCCTCCAGCAACGCACCACCCATGGAGTGCGACTTGTCGAGCCCCACGAGCATCTTCTTGAGCGCCTTTTGGTCATCTGCCTTTGAGATATCGAGCCCCGCGTCTTTGGCGGCATGGGCGTCGAGCCAGACCACGATGCTCTCAGGCGTCGTCACCGTCACGAGGGTCGTCTTCTTGTAGATAGGAAAACGGTAGCCCTCGGGCTGACCCGCAAACGAACGGGCCGTGCCCTTGGCATTGCGCTCAAACGCGTTGAGGCCAAACCCGACGCCATCGATAAGCGCGGAATCTTCGGTCGCCTGGCAGCCATCGGCGGTGGTGAAGAGTGCCTCGGCCCGAGCAACCCCGGGCGGTGCGGTCAGCACGCACAGAACCGCAGCCAGCACGGCGAGCAGGCGAATCGTTTTCCTTGGCACGGGCGACTCCTCAAACACAGGGCAACGGCGCGCGGACACGCCGGTTCAATCAAAAGGGCGGGCGATCGCGAGAACGCCCGCCCTCAAGCATATCGTTATGCAGCGATGTTGCGAACTACGCGGAAAGCTCAAAGCCGTACTTAGCCCAAATCTTCTGGGCTTTCTTGTTGGTCAGGCAGAAGTCGATGAACGCCTTGGCCTCGTCGGCGTGCTCGGAGCTATCGGCGACAGCGCCAGGATACACGATGGTCTTGTGCGAGTCCTCGGGGCACACGAAGGCCTCCTCGATGCCGTCGTAGCGGAAGATATCGGAGCTGTAGACAAAACCGGCCACGCAGTCGCCCGTAGAGACGTAAGACGCAGCGGTGCCGACCTTGTCGGCCAGAGCCACCTTGTCGGCGAGATCGGGTGTATACTCGCCGTCGTCGCCCTCGGTGCCGGTGTAGAGGCCCACGGAGGCCAGGGCCTGGTTGGCGTACTTGCCGGCGGGAACGGTCTTGGCGTCGCCGATGGCGATCTTGCCGTCCAGGTTCGCGACGTCGGCGATGGCCTCGACCCTGGTGTCGGAGCCCTCGGCGCGAATGATCACGAGGTCGTTGACGAACATGTCCTCACGCGTGTCGGCGTCGACGAGCTCGGCGGTCTCAGCGTCATCCATGGTGCCCTTGGAAGCGGTGATGAGTACGTCGACGGCGGCACCGGCGCGCATATGCTCGACAAGGTCGCCAGACGCCTTAAACTGCGTGTCGGCAAACGTGGTGCCGGTCTGGTCGGTATAGAGCTTCTGAACCTCGGGCAGGGCCTTCTCGAGCGAGTTGGCAGCAAAGACTTGCAGCTCAACAGCCTTCTTGGAAGATGCCTTAGCAGAACCGGCATCGGAGCCAGTCGGCCCAGACGTCTTGCTGCCGGAACAGCCGGCAAGCCCAAGGCCGGCAGCGGCGACAGCGGAAAGTGAAACGAACCCTCGGCGAGAAACCGTATCGAACATGTTCAACCCTTTCGAACGCTACGCCCGGGCACCCCGCCGCAAGCTTTATTCTGTTACTAGATTATACTTTTGCGCGAATAGTGTTTGTGATAAATATTTCTCGTCTAATAATTTTCCTTTACCGATAACCACGAGACGGCCCGCACTGTCGCTGCATAAAAAAGGCGGAGCAGCCCGTAAGGTCACTCCGCCGCAGGTAATGCGCTTATTTGGCGTGCCCGCCCCCCGCCGTCATTTGAGCTGCGTGCTCCAGCTGGTCGCTCACAGCCTCCCAGCTTTCGCGGGCCGCTTTCGTTGATCCCGGAAAGTTGATGACAAGCGTATGCCCACGCTGCATGCACACGGCGCGCGAAAGCATAGCGCGGCGCGTCTTGGTCATGGAGTACGCACGGATTGCCTCTGCAATACCCGGTACATCGCGGTCGCAGACGGCACGCGTCGCCTCGGGCGTCACGTCACGCATCGAAAGGCCCGTGCCGCCGCAGGTGAGCACGACATTGGCGTGGCACTCATCGGCCGCTTCCACAATGGCATCACCGATCTCGCTGACGTCGTCGCGCACGACCACATGCGAGGCGACCGTCCAGCCCTGTGCCGCGATGAGTTCCTCGAGCGCAGCACCCGCCTCGTCCTGGGCAAGATCGCGCGTATCCGAGCACGTCACAATCGAAATCTTCAACTCCATAGCGTTCCTCCTATAGCACCGCGCCCTCAGGCAAGTCGACACGCACGACATCCACGACGTCGCCCGCCTTGAGGTCACACGGGCCTTCGTCAATACGCAGCAGGCAGTTGGCCCGCTGCATCGTGCCGAGCAGCGCCGAATTCTGCGTCTTGGCCTCGGTCACCAACAGCTCACCGGTCTCGGGGTCGCGCAAAACCGTGGCACGATCGAAGAAGCGGCGATGCTGTCGCTTCTTCACGCCGTGTGTGAGCTTCGCCTGCTGCACGGGACGCACGCCCTCGGCAAAGCCGCGCATCTTGCGGATCGCCGGGCGGGCGAGCATCTCAAAGCCCACATACGCCGCCGCGGGATTGCCCGAAAGTCCCAAATATGGCTTGCCCCCCAGCAGACCAAACGTGATGGCCTTGCCGGGACGCATCGAGATGCGGTCGAACAGCACCTCGCCCTCGCGCCGAACGAGCGCCGTCACATAGTCGTAATCACCCGCAGAGGCGCCACCACTCGTAATGACAAAATCGCACTCCTGCGCAGCGTGATGCACCAGCTCGGCAATCGCCTGCTCATCATCGGGCGCAATGCCGTAGAACACGGGCTCGGCTCCTGCATCGAGCGCCTCGGCCATCAACGCCGACGAGTTGGAGTCGCGAATCTGCCCGCGCGCCGGCACGTTACTCGGTGCGACCAGTTCCGTCCCCAGCGAGATAATGCCCACGCGCGGCGCGGCATGCACCTTCACGCTCGCATACCCGGCGCTCGCCAGCAAGCCGGCGCCCGCCGAAGCCACAACCTCTCCAGCGTACATCACGACGTCGCCAGTATGCGCTTCCTCAGCAGCCGATCGAACGTTCTCCCCCACCTTGGCCGGCGCCGAGAATCTCACACGCGAACCCTCGTTGCCGTCACCGTCGAGCACATCGACGATCTCGTACTTCACCACGGCATCGGCACCTTCGGGTACCGGCGCGCCCGTCATGATACGAACCGTGTCGCCCGCGCCGATTGCGCCCTCAAAGACATGGCCCGCCGCCTCGTGCCCCACGACAGAAAGCGTCACGGGCGCATCGGTGGACGCTTTGGCGAGGTCGACGGCGCGCACGGCATATCCGTCCATAGCGCTGTTGGCAAACGGCGAAATGTCGATATCGGCCACCGCGTCCTCGGCCAAGGGGAGACCGGCGGCTTGCCACACGGGAATCTCGACGAGATCGGTCGGAGCAACGTGCGACAGAACAATCGACTGCGCGTCCTCCAGCGGAATGAGTTTCTCTGCCATATGCACCTCTTAATGCCACAGCGCACAACGGGGGCGCCAATTCTTTATGCTTGTCTCAGTATAATCCCCTGCCGCACGGCGGCGAAACGACCCACGTTCTCGAATACATCTGTCGGCCGCAAGCCGCGAAACAGAACCGAAACCAACCTGCCGGTTTGTCACGTTTGGCACGTTCTATAATGCTCGTGTTGCAACCTAAAAGAGGAACGTATGGCTTTTACCGACAAACCCGAAAGCGCAAACGAGGCGCAGGATCATTCCCAGCCGCTCGACGACGGCGGCTTTTTCTCCCTGAACGACGTCATCATGGCAGGCAGGCAACAGCTCACCCGCTCCGAGCATCTCTTGGCTGCCGACACGCGCCGCAATGCCCACAACCTACTCGCGAGCGCTAAGTTGCTCGTGCTCGTCGTCATCGTCTCGCTCGCCATGGGCGTTGCCGCTTGGGCGTTTTTGGCCTCGTTGAATATCGCGACCGACTATCGCGAGCACCATACGTGGATTTACGCGCTGCTTCCCGTTGTGGGCGTTGCCACCGCATGGGCGTACAAAAACCACGGTCTTGCCGCCAAACGCGGTAACAACCTGGTCATCGACTCCGCTCTGGGCACACGCCTCATCCATAAGCGCATGGCCGTCCTCACCTTCGTCTGCTCCACGCTCACGCACCTAACGGGCGGATCGGCCGGTCGCGAGGGAGCCGCGGTGCAGATTGGCGGCACCATCGCCAGCAACATCTCAAGCCTCGCCCACCTCAAAAAGCATGACCACCACGACCTCATGCTCGCCGGCATCTCGTCGGCCTTTGGCGCCGTATTCGGTTCGCCCCTTGCCGGAGCTTTCTTTGGCATGGAGATGTGCTTTATCGGCAAGATCGACTACACCGCAGGGATCTACTGCCTGGTCGCCTCGTTTACCGGCTACTTTACATCACTCGCCCTGGGTACCGAGTACGAAGCGAATGCCATCGCCAGCGTTCCCGCCATGACGCCCAAAACGGTCGTTATCGTTGTTATCAGCGCCATTATCTTCGGTCTGACGGCACGCCTCTTTGCCTGGTCGGTTCGAACCGTCAAGAGCCTGTACGGTCGCTTTATCACCAATTACCTCGTTCGCGCACTTATAGGCGCACTCGTGGTTTTGGCTGTCTATGCCCTCCTCGACGCCTGGGACTACGCCGGCCTTTCCACGTGGCTTTCGGGCGCCGGGTTTGCCGGCAACACCACCCTCGCCGACGCCGTCATCAAGCTCATCGTAACGGCACTCACCCTGGGTGCCGGTTTCCAAGGCGGCGAGGTCACGCCCCTGTTTGGCATCGGTGCGGCACTCGGTGGCTGGATCGGTTGCCTTACCGGGCTCGACCCCAGTTTTCTGGCGGCTCTCGGCATGCTCGGCGTGTTCTGTGCCGGCCTTAACGTGCCCATCACCACCTGCATGATGGCCATCGACCTGTTCCACGGCACGGCCGCCGGGTTCTTTGTCATCGTGGCCTTTATCAGCTATCTCGCCGGCGGACACCGCGGCGTGTACCCTGCCCAGCGCATCATCTCACCCAAGCGCCGTTCGCTTATAGTGGATGAGGGCGGTACGGTAGCGGATGCTATCGAGCGCCACAACGACCTGATAGAGTAGACGTAAGTATTCGCCGTGCAGCCACAATCGGGGGGCAATTCGACCCGAGCGCGACCGCACCGTCACGCCATACGCCGGGAGTCGCCCATGCACGCAACTGATTTTGGTCGCACGCTCATCATCGCCAACCCAGCCGCCCAATCGGGTGCGGCGCGCGAAGTTGCCGAGCGCCTGCAACGCTTTTTGGACATGGCTGCACGCGCATCCCAGTTTGACCTGGTATTGACCGAGCGTATGGGGCACGCCAAGGAGCTGGCCGCACAGGCTCAGGGCTATCGCACCGTTATCGCCCTTGGCGGCGACGGCGTGATCCACGAGGTCGTCAACGGGCTTATGGCACAAAAGGAGGACCCCCGCCCCGCTCTTGCCATCCTACCCGTGGGTTCCGGCAACGATTTTGCCCAAACGCTCGGTATAGAAGATTTCTCCGGCAAGGATTTTGGCGCGCTGCTCACCTGCGAGCTGCAGCGTCAGGACATCGGTCGCATTCGCTCATGGAACCCCGCAAGCGGTAGCGGCGAGGCTTGCGTTGAGTACTACGACCAGACGCTCTCCGTCGGTATTGACGCCGCCATCGGCCTGGGCACCACCGAGCTGCGCAAAAAGACGGGCCTCACCGGCGCTCCGCTCTACACCCTCTCGGGACTTGAACAGTTTGGCCTGCGCTATCGCAACTACCCCATGACAGTCAGCTTTGACGGCGCGCCCGCCGAGCGCGTGAGGGCGATCATCATGGCGATTCAGCTGGGCCCCACGTATGGCTCGGGCTATCGCATCTGTCCCGACGCCGACCCGTGCGACGGCATGCTCGACGTTTGCTACGCCTGCGGCCCCGTTCCGCGCGCGGTCGCGCTTCCCATGTTCCTTTCGGCCAAGGACGGCCACCATACCAAGTTGCCGCCGGTTTGCATGCGTCGCTGCCGCCATGCCGAGCTCACCTTTGAGGAGCCCGACTACCCCATCCAGGCCGACGGCGAACCTGTTATCGCCTCGCGCATCGAAGTCGACATCCTACCCGGCGCCCTCCAAGTCTGGCGTCCAACCCGCTAACCACCCCTAAGTTGCGGTGAAATAGGGACTGTTTATGCAGGTAAAGCCGCAAAACAGCCCCTATTTCACCGCAACTTATCGAGAAGATCACTCCTCCCCGCCCGGCTTGCGGCGGTTGGCCTTTTTAATGGCGTTGAAGTGCTTGTCATTAAGTCCGCGCTGGCGAGAGCGCTGAGGCACCTTGGTCTTTACGCGTCGACGCGGTGAACGCCCGCGACGCTCAAGCTCAGCGTGTAGCTTACGCAAACAGCAGCTACGATTTTGGAACTGACTGCGACTCTCGCGCGCCGTCACGGTAATCCCCGTAGGGATATGTTTCATGCGCACCGCCGAGTCCGTCGTGTTCACGCCTTGCCCGCCCGGACCCGTCGCGCGAAACACCTGCACCTCGCAATCGCGCGCCAGCTCCTCGACCGACATCTCGGCATAGCGCGCATACTCACGCCATCCCATCTTGTTCTCATCCATATCAACACCTCCCCTCATACAAAAAATGTGACAAAGGGACACCCCCTTTGTCACATCGCATACCAATCGCTTGTGTTGCGCGCTTAGGCGAAGGTGATCTCGCCGTTCTCACAGTCCATATCGGCGATACGGGCCAGGCTCTCAACACGGAAGCCGCGCTCGCGGAGCTTATCGCCACCGCCTTGGAAGCCCTTCTCCACCGCAATGCCAATGCCGGACACCTCGGCACCCGCAGCCTCGCAGATCTTGATAAGACCCTCGAGCGCGCATCCGTTGGCCAGGAAGTCGTCGATAATCAGGACCTTGTCGCCCTCGGACAGGAAGCGCTTGCCAACGATGACCGGGTACTCCTTCTGCTTGGTAAAGGAGTAGATGGTCGTGGCATACTGCTCGCCGTCGAGGTTGATGGACTGCGCCTTCTTGGCAAAGACCACCGGCACGCCGCCAAAATGCTGGGCTGCGATGCAGGCCATGCCAATGCCCGAAGCCTCGATCGTAAGGATCTTGTTAATCTCGACATCCTCGAACAGACGGGCCCACTCGGCGCCCATGTGGTCAAACAGCTCAACGTCGCACTGGTGGTTGAGGAAAGCATCAACCTTAAGGACATTACCGGCCTTTACGATGCCGTCATGGCGAATACGGTCCTCAAGCTCCTGCATGGCGCAACCCCTTCTCGCGGCAACGATACCGCGCGATTAATAAACATTGCTCGATAGTCTACCACGGACCGACCCCCGCCCGCCCCACAAGCCGCATCGCACCACAAAGCCGCATCGCCGCACAAGCCGCAAGCAGATACACCGAGCTTACCAGCTGAATGCGATCGAGGCCCACGCCCAGCTCCTTTTGCATCACGGGCAGCGCCACGGTCACGACGGTCGAATCCAGACACACCATAAACGTCATGATGAGCACCGTAAACAGAATCGCCCATTTGTTCTTGCCATGGGTGTCCCCCTCAAGAGCGATGTGTTCGCGGCGCAGCTGCTCTGCGGTTTTCTCCATATCCATCCTTTCGAGTGGCGCAACACAAAAAACGGGGCCCCAATCGCCTGCAAACAGTCGCGATTGGGGCCCCGCCTACGGTATCGGAGCTAAAGGTCGCCGAAGCTTTCTGCCGGCATCGGCGCCTTGCACGAACGCTAGCCTAGCACTGCTCGAGCGCCTGCTCAAGGTCGGCAATCATATCGGCCGTATCCTCGAGACCGCACGACAGGCGCACCATGTCGGCGGAGATACCACAGGCGATAAGCTCCTCATCGTTCATCTGGCGGTGCGTGGCGTTAGCGGGATGCAGGCAGCAAGTGCGGGCGTCGGCCACATGCGTGGCGATCTGAGCGAGCTTGAGGCTCTTCATAAAGGTCTCGGCCGCCGCGCGACCACCGTTAAAGCCAAAGCTCACAACGCCGCAGGTGCCGTTGGGCATGTACTTCTGAGCCAGGTCATAGTACTTGTCGCCCTCCAGACCCGGATAGCTCACGAAGCGCACCTTGGGATGGCTCTGCAGGAACTTGGCAACAGCCAGGCCGTTCTCGCAATGACGCGGCATGCGCACATGCAGGCTCTCGAGCGAGCTGTTCAGGAAAAACGCCGCCTGCGGGTTCTGCATGGGGCCGAGGTCGCGCATGAGCTGAGCGGTTGCCTTGGTAATGAAGGCGCCCTCGCGACCGAACTTCTCGGCATAGGTCACGCCGTGGTAGCTCTCATCGGGCGTGGTGAGACCCGGGAACTTGTCCGCATGGGCCATCCAGTCAAACTGGCCGTGGTCGACGATCACGCCGCCCAGGTAGGCCGCATGGCCATCCATGTACTTGGTGGTGGAGTGCGTAACGATATCGGCTCCCCACTCAAAGGGACGGCACATCACGGGCGTCGGGAAGGTGTTGTCGACCATCAGCGGCACGCCGTGGTCATGCGCGGCCTTGGCAAAGCGCTCAATATCGAGCACGGCAAGGGCGGGGTTGGCGATCGTCTCGCCAAAGACGAGCTTGGTATTGGGCTTAAAGGCTGCCTCGAGCTCCTCATCGGTGCAATCGGGGGCAACGAACGTGCAGGTAACGCCCATACGACCCATGGTATGGGCAAGCAGGTTGTAGGTACCGCCGTAGATGGCCGAGCTTGCGACCACATGATCGCCGGCGCCGGCCACGTTAAAGATCGCGAGGAAGTTCGCAGCCATGCCCGAGCTCGTGAGCATCGCAGCGGTGCCGCCCTCCATCTCGCAGATCTTGGCGGCAACCAGATCGCACGTAGGGTTCTGCAGACGGCTGTAGAAATAGCCAGACTCCTCCAGGTCAAACAGCTTGCCCATGTGCTCGGACGTGTCGTACTTCCACGTGGTGGACTGGTAGATGGGCACCTGGCGCGGCTCCGCATCTCCCGGGTGATAGCCGCCCTGAACACATGTAGTACCGATGGTCTGCTCGCTCATATCTAGCTCCCTTGCCTGGGTTACATTTTTATCCGGTTCACGATACCGCTACCCCGCACCCCTCTCAACCCATCCCCAAGGTAGGTTATGAGACAAATCAACCGGGGGCATTTATCGCAGATCTTGGCATTTATTCGATAGATAAAAATGAGGCATACATGAGGCTTTCGATGAACAAATGCATCGGCAAGGGTACCATAGGCGAGTACACCGTTACCGAGGAGACAACGATGAAGCAAATCGATACTGCCCAGCTCGACATCACCGCCTGTCAGGCTCAGGCTGCCGAATACCACGCCCGTGGCTTTAACTGCGCACAGGCCGTCGCCTGCACGCTCGCACCCGCCGTCGGGCTCGACCCCCAGACCGCCTTTATCCTCACCGAGGGCTTTGGCGCCGGCATGGGCGGCATGACCGAGACCTGCGGCGCTATCTCGGGCGCCGTGGCCATCATGGGCTTTGTAATGAGCGACGGCATGGATAACCCCAAGACCAAGGGCCAGACTTACAAGCTGTCGCGCGAAATCGCCAAGCGTTTTAAAACGAAAAACACGACGACCGTCTGCGGCACGCTCAAGGGCATCGGATCGGACAATGGTCCGCTCCGCAGCTGCCCCGGCTGCATCGACGACGCCATCGAGATCGCCTGCGATGTGCTAAAGCAGCTCGCCGAGTAAACGGCGGCAACAGAAAACGACGGCCGGCGTGCTTGGGATTCATCCAAAAGCACGCCGGCCGTCGCCGTTAGAACTCGGCAAATTTGGGAGCGCCGACCTCAATCTCCTCGCGCCCCGCCATAAGCTCGCGCATCTTAGCGCAAAACGGCTCCTGCTCCCCCGCCTTAAACACCAAATGGATCGTCACGGCATCCGCGTAATCGGTATCCGAAACCTTGGCACCCGAATCCTGCGCCAAACGAAGCACCTGCTCATACTGCGGATAGGCCACGTGCACGTCAACAGGCACGACGCTCGTCATCTCAACGACCTGCCCTGCCTCCTGAGCAGCTGCCACCGCCGCCTGCGTCGCCGCGGTATAGGCGCGCACCAAGCCACCGGGCCCCAACAGCGTGCCGCCAAAATAGCGCGTCACCACGCAGCAAACATTTTTGAGCCCAGCGCCGCGCAACACCTCGAGCGTCGGCATGCCGCTCGTGCGGCTCGGCTCACCGTCATCACTCTGACGCTCGCGTCCATCGACCAAAATCCACGCGGGAACATTGTGTCGAGCGTCGTAATGACGCTTGCGAACCATCTCGATGAAGGCATTCGCCTCATCCTCGGATTCAATATGGACCAGCTGGGCAATAAACCGGCTCTTGCGATCCACAAACTCGCCAGAAGCCTCAATATTCGATCGCAGAGTAAAGTAGCTGTCCAACAAAGCCCCTCAACAAAACTAAGCGCGGCAACAAACAGCCTCAATAATACGGCAAAGACAGCACCGTTGTCCTCGCCAACAAGAGCGAAAACGCCAATGATGTCGTCACCAACAGCGAGAACCCGTCAGCGCGAGCAAGGTGCCTTGAAAGACGAGATTGCAACAGAAATGAGGCTGCCGATGACCAGGCAAAAACAGCGAGATGCCAAGAACGGAACCGCCGATGATTCCGTCAACGAAAGCGAGAACCCGTCAGCGCGAGCAAGGTGCCTTGAAAGACGAGGGCATTGACCTTATGGTCATGCCCGAAGGCTTGAAAGGCAGATTGTCGCGCTGACGGGTTCGCAGCGTCAACAAAGTGCCGAGTGGGCCTATAAGCCGGGTTCTGTCGTGAACGGTCATTTATCTTGTCTGCACGTTACCGTGCAGCTCCACGCACGCTACCCGAACGCGGACCGGGCCGGCCCATAGCGTTCCTATTCGCGCTTGCTCCGGATGGGGCTTGCCAAGCCGCCGTGTTGCCACGACGCTGGTGGTCTCTTACACCACCGTTTCAGCTTTTCCCTTTACGCCTTGCGGCGCAGGTGGGAGTCTTCTTTTCTGCGGCGCTTTCCGTCGGATCACTCCGCCCGGCCGTTAGCCGGCATCCCGCCCTCTGGAGCCCGGACTTTCCTCACGCGTGCCGCAAGCAGCACATCGCGCGACCGTCTGGCCCACTCAGCAGTGCAAGAGTGTAACACACCGTTGCCGCAGGCAAAGGCACAACACAAGCGTTCGACACGATATACCAAGAACCATGCCATGCAGTACAATAGGGTTGTCGATGGGCAACGTCGCCAGTCGAGACGCGACCGCGCTCCGCACCCCTCCGTCTACTCGGTGCGTTCCCGCCTCCTCCCCGAGGCGGGATGTCGGCATTTTCATGCACCGACAACCCAATAGCCTGTGAACAGCCCGGACAGCATTGCGCACGAGTAGCATTGCGCACCTCACCGGCAAACGCAAAAAGGGACCCGTCCATTGCGGACGGATCCCTTAAAGCAAGTGATCGTCAAACCGATTTACTCGGCGTCGGTCTCCTCGTCCTTCTTCTCGGAAGGCAGCGGGGTAACCTCGATCTCGACGCCCAGAGTCTCAGCAGCGGACTTCATCGACAGGGAGATACGACGACGGTCGAGGTCGATCTCCATGACCTTGACCTGAACCTTGTCGCCCACGTGGGTGACCTGAGAAGGCTGGTCGACGTGCTTGTTGGCCATCTCGGAGATGTGCACCAGGCCCTCGATGCCCTCGCCCAGATCGACGAAAGCGCCAAACGGGACAAGCTTGGTCACCGTGCCCTCGACGATAGCGCCGACGGGGTACTTCTTGACCAGTGCGCGCCACGGATCCTCGGTGGTCTGCTTGAGACCCAGGGAGATGCGCTCGCGGTTGAGATCGACGTCGAGAACCTCGACCTCGACCTCCTGGCCGACCTTGACAACCTCGGAAGGATGGTTGACGTGGTTCCAGGAGAGCTCGGAGATGTGGATGAGACCGTCGATACCGCCGAGGTCGACGAAGGCGCCGAAGTCGACGATGGAGGAAACGGTGCCCTGGAGACGCATGCCAGACTTGAGCTTGGACAGGATCTCGGAACGCTCGGCCTTACGGGACTCCTCAAGCACGACGCGACGGGAGAGAACGACGTTGTTGCGGTTGCGGTCCATCTCGATGACGCGGGCCTCGATGCGGGTGCCCATGTAGGAGGTGAGGTCCTTGACGCGACGGAGGTCGACGAGGGAAGCGGGCAGGAAGCCACGCAGGCCGATGTCGAGGATCAGGCCGCCCTTGACAACCTCGATAACCTCGCCCTCGACGTTCTCGCCGGAGTTGAACTTCTCCTCGATGCGGTTCCAAGCACGCTCGTACTCGGCACGCTTCTTGGAAAGGACCAGACGACCGTCCTTGTCCTCCTTCTGGAGAACCAGGGCCTCGATGGAATCACCGAGTGCAACGATGTCTGCAGGGTTAGCGTCCTTGCGGATGGACAGCTCGCGGACCGGGATAACGCCCTCGGACTTGAATCCGATGTCAACGAGCACCTCGTCATGCTCGATCTTAACGACAGTACCGTTAACGAGATCGCCCTCATCAAAGTCGGTAATCGTACCGTCGATGAGGTTGTTCATCTCCTCCTCGTTGACATCGTCAAGAGAGAAAATGGACGAGTTCTGAATCTCACTCAAAGGTGGACCCCTTTCGAACTACGGGGCCCCGATTGCTAGGACCTACAGAAGGGTGCGACAAGCACACAACGTTTAGGAACACTCGGGAGCCGACAGATACTAATGTGACGCTTATGCAATCACGTTCGTATAGGTTACGTGGAAATCACTTCGATTTCAAGCGTGAACTGCGATTTTTTACTCGTATGGAGACTTTTTCGCAATCTTGTGAACGACCGTCTCCATAAGTTGACGATAAGCAGTTGAGTATACGGCTTTGGGGTAAAGTATCCGGAGCCCACGTTCTAAACGATTTTTCGAGAAAGGTGCCCGCGTGCTCAAAGCAGTCGTTTTCGATATGGACGAGACGCTTCTCAGCATCAATCTCAACGCGTTTATCCTTCGCTATTTTAAGGATGTCTCGTCAATGCTCGCGGATATCGGACGATGCAGCCGCGGTGGTACGATGGCACGCCTCGGCACCATCCTGGTCGACCTCAACGCCAATCGCCGAAGCGGCACGGACAATCGCACCAATCTTGAGTTTTACCGCACCGAGGTCGAGCGCAGGTGCGGCATCTGCCTCTCGGACCCACTCATCTATGAGGCTTTTACCTACTATGAACGCGAAGTTCTCCCGTACAAGAATGACGATGCCATCAATGCCCACGCCATGCCGGGTGCGCACGCCGCGCTTCAAGCCGTACAGGACGCGGGGCTGCGCTGTGCGCTCTTCACCAACCCCAGCTTTCCCCAAGGGGCCATCGAGTGCCGCATGGGCTGGGGCGAGCTGACAGACGCGCCCTTCGAGCTCGTAACGCACATGGGCAACGCCACGCGCTGCAAGCCCGATGCCACATATTATCTAGGGCAGCTGCAGGTCATGGGGCTCGAGCCACATGAGGTTCTCATGGTGGGCAACGACCCCAAGCGCGATTTCCCCAGCCCCGCCTGCGGCATTCAAACCGCCTATGTGGGCCAAGGAAAGCCCGGCCGAGCCACCTGGCGTGGAACCATGGAAGACTTCGCCCGCGACTTTAACGCCGTAGTAGAAGCCTTCTACGAGCACCAAATAGCCGACGAACTAAGCTAGTCCCCAAATCAGGAATGGGGCGCACGTTTGCCCCACGCTTCGTTACGTGGGCAACGGCTTGAGGGCAAGATGCGATGCCCCAGTGTCCTAGGCCGTGATCATTTTGACGCGTTCGCCGATTTTGGAGTCGCGCCTGTCGGAAATAACAGTAAAGCCCTCCAGGTCGCACACCTTTACATTTGAAAACACGTGGAACTTGGAGCTATCGGCGAGTACGCAACTCGCTTGGGAATTCTGCATCACGATACGTTTTTTGATAGCCTCGGGATAACCTGGCGTCATGATGCCGCGGTCCTCGTCCACCGCATTGACACCTATAAACGCCCGGTCAAAGTACAGCTCGCGCAGCGCGCTCTCAACCATAGGACCGGTGAGCGAGCAGGTAACGGGGTTGAAGTCGCCGCCAATTACCACCACCTTAGCACCAAGCTCGCCCGTAAACCGACATGCATAGCCGTTGGTGGTGTAGATAGTCACCGGCTTGTCGACGAGCAGGCTCAGGAGCGCCGTCGCGGTGGTACCGGAGTCGACAGCGAGATGAGACCGTCACGCCCGAAGACCCCGCTTTCGCCGCCGAGGAGCGCGCGGCGCACGCGGCCCATGAGGAGCGGCTCGAGCATATCGAGGGGCTCCTTCCCAAGAAGGGAAACGACCCTGCGGGACGACACGGCGAAAACCATCGTTGATTCCGGCAAGAGACGCCGTTTCTCTGGTAGCTTCATCTTCAACCAAGACCGACAATGCCGGCCAGGCACTCAACCCAAAAGGAGACAGCATGCCCAACGAGCTCAGCTATGAGGTCAGCCTCGAGCGCAGCAACCAGATCCGCGCCGACCTGCCGCAGCACCCCGAGAAGTACACCATGCTCACCGGCGACCGCCCCACCGGCCGCCTGCACCTCGGCCACTACTTCGGCACGCTCAAGAGCCGTGTCGAGCTGCAGGACATGGGCGTCCACACCAACGTGCTCATCGCCGACTACCAGGTCATCACCGACCGCGACAGCACCGACAACATCTAGGACAACGTCTACAACATGGTCATCGACTACCTGGCCTGCGGCCTGGACCCCGACAAGACGATGATCTACACGCACTCCGCCGTGCCCGCGGCAAACCAGCTCATGCTGCCGTTCTTGTCGCTCGTCTCCGAGGCCCTGCTGCAGCGCAACCCCATCGTCAAGGCCGAGATGGAGGCCAGCGGCCATGAGCTCACCGGCCTTTTGCTCACCTACCCCGTGCACCAGGCGTGCGACATCTTGTTCTGCAAGGGCAACGTCGTGCCGGTCGGGCGCGACCAGCTGCTGCACATCGAGCTCACCCGCACCATCGCACGCAAGTTCAACAACCGCTACGGCAAGGTGTTCCCCGAGGTCGACGCGCTGCTGTCCGATACGCCGCTGCTGCCCGGCCTTGACGGGCGCAAGATGAGCAAGTCCTACGGCAACGCCATCAACATCTCCATGACCGCCGAGGAGACGGCCAAGCGCATCAAGAAGAGCCAGACCGACGGCGAGCGCATGATCACGTTCGACCCCGAAGCCCGTCACGGTGTGTCCGGCCTGCTCTCCACCGCCGCCATCTGCACCGGCCGCTCCGAGGTCGAGATCGCCGAGGAGATCGGCATGGGCGGCGCAGGCGCGCTCAAGAAGTACGTCACCGAGAGCGTGAACGAGCACTTTGCCCCCATCCGCGCCCGCCGCGAGGAACTGGTCCAGGATATGGACTACGTCAAGGACGTCCTACGCGAGGGCAATCGCCGTGCCAACGAGGTCGCCGAGGCGACGCTCGCCGAGGTACGCGAAGCCATGGGAATGGTGTACTAAGCCATCCGGCTCGCGGAAACGCGCCGCGACACGCGAATGGGCCATCTTCACGTGTCCACGCCTTCGACATAGCCAAGGTCTTACGAGGTGGGCGATAATAAGCCCGCCTCGTTTTTTACGTTGTATGGGGGATTGCATGTACCGACTTGTTGCCAGCGATATGGATGAGACGTTTCTCGACGCCGACCACGCCATCCCGGCGTCCAATCTCCGAGCACTCAAACGCATGAGGGAGCTCGGTGTGCTGTTCGTCCCTTCGAGCGGGCGATGGTATTCCTCTATCATGGACAACTTCTCGGGGGAGGCCCGCGAGCTGATCGAAGACGGCTATGTGCTCTCCTATAACGGCGGCTTCATCAACCGCGTGGGAGACCCCACCCCGCTCACCACCTGCGGCCTTTCCAACGAATGCGCGAACGCGATCTATGCAAAGGGGCTCGAACTCGGACTCTGCATGCACGTCAACGTCGCCGACGGCCACGTGTTCGTGAATGACGCACCCACACGGGAGCGCGACTATCTGGAATCGATCACCGGGGTCACTCATTTTCGCGGATCTGACCATCCCGACCTCTCATTCCTTGAAGGCCGTGGCATCGTGAAGATCCTGTACGTCGACTGGGACTTCGATGAGCTGCAGGAATTGGGCCGCAAGCTCGCGCCGATGGCCGAGCGACTCGGCGTTGACATCACCTTCTCCTCCAAGCGCTACCTCGAACTCATGCCCGCAGGCGTTGACAAAGGGACGGGGCTCACGCGCCTTGCCGATATGCTGGGAATTCCGATGTCCGAGGTCATCGCCGTTGGTGATTCCGCAAACGACCTCTCCATGATCAAGGCGGCGGGACTGGGCGTCGGCGTGGCGAATGTCACCGACGACGTGCGGCCGTATTGCGATGTCGTCCTTGAAACGGCTGGGACTGAGGGTGCGTTCTCCGAACTCATCGAGCGATTCCTTGAACCCCAACGACCACATGTCACTGTGTCTTTCTATTTGTAACCCTTGATTAACTTATGGAGAGGCTGTGTGCTCGTCGGTCTACGACTTGGGTCTCAGAGAATTAGCTATAGGTAACTTAATGAAGGCACAGGCGAATTAAAGACCTTCGACACGAACGTTGCGCCTTCCCTCCCCTCGCGCAACACCTCTTTGGAAAGGCGCCCCGCGCATGTGGGGCGCCTTTCTTGACTACAATGGCGATATCGATTGAAAGTGAGGGCGGCATGGCAGACCGGGACACCGACGGATTCTTCAACCGCGTATACGACATGGTACGCCAGGTGCCCTGCGGCATGGTTGCCACATATGGTCAGATCGCCAAGCTCGTTGGTGAGCCCCGTCGAGCCCGATACGTGGGATACGCCCTGCACGTCAATCCGGAACCCGGCACCATCCCCTGTCATCGCATCGTATTCGCCGACGGACGCCTCGCGGAGGGGTTCGCCTTCGGTGGGCCCGAGGCGCAGCGCACACTGCTCGAGGACGAAGGCGTTGCCTTCCTCGCCAACGGACATGTCGACCTGCAGGCCTCTCGCTGGCCAGCGGGCCTGGTATGACAAGGGGCGCCGACAGCGCCCCTTCCCGTTTTGGATCCTTGGCAGGCAACCCAATCAAACGGTCGCCTCGAGTGCGTCCCCCGCGCGGTCGAGTGTGCTTCTGACCTTGGCACCCTGTTTGAACCACGTGCGCAGGTCCTCGAGCGTGCTGCCCGCTTGCATACACCTTGATTTTGCGACCACCCCTCGTGGTCACCGTGCAGCGGTCGCCGCTCTCGCTGTTCTCGTGCGCCGTGATCTTCTTGAGGTAATCGCGGCGAAACGCCACGACGCGGGCGTTGCTGATCTCGATGAACCAATCGTCATCGACAAGCGAAGTACCCGTGGCACCTCGGCTTGCCATCTCCTCGGAGAAGGAGAAACCGAGCGCGCGCTCCTGCCTGCCGATCTCGAGGATGCCGCGGGCCGGCATGCCGAGCATGAGCAGGGGCAGGAACCCCCCTATGAACAGGAACAGGAACGGGATGAGCACGAGCAGGCGCGCACCCTCGTCGGTGAAGACCGCCATGAAGGCGAGGACGAGCGAGAAGACGAGGGCCATGCCGTTGAAAACAATCGTCAACGGCTTGATGGCAGACCAACACAGGCCCGCCTTGGTCATGGGACCGTCGACGGCGTCCGAGACTTCGATGCCCTCTTCCTCCAGACGGGCGAGGAGGTTGAGCGAGCACACCCCCTCGAGGCTTATCGAGCAGAACTTCCGGTCGCCCTCGAACAGGTCGATCCTCATCATCTGCGCGTGAAGCGTTGCACGGGTGATGTTGCCAAACGTCGTCTCCTTGCGGATGCCGAAGGCGTTACGCGAGAGAATGCGCCCACCGTCCACGTCGATACGCGGGATGCTCAGCAAGGCCCAGATAGCCATACCCGCGAGCGCCATGGCATGACCGAACCACACAAGTTCGTGGTCCCACTCGCCCAGCGAGACGCCCTGCCAGACGTAGACACCCAGCATGAGCAGTTCGAACGCGACGGCGCAGCAGGCGATGATCGTGCGGATGGCTGCGGGCATGCGCACCGTGAAGCAATCGAGGCTGTCCGTTGCCTCGCTGCGCTCGCGCGCGCCGCGGCGGGCGACCCATGCAGTGAGCGGGCCGACGATGAACACGGTCATACCGACGCGCAGAATGGATTCGAGCAGATTACTCATAGGGGCCACCGCCTCGAGCTCTGGAGATTAACTGCAGGAAACGCTGCCAGAACGATGGGATGCGCACAACGTAAGGAGCCGCGTATCGGCAAGCGGCGGCATCGCAATCGCCCGACGAACAGATGATGATCGGCGCCGGGCCAGACGAATTAAACAAAAGGGTGGTCGACGGCGCCCTCGCAGGCGCACCGTCGACCACCCTTCACGTCGCAGCGACCCTACGAGCCGTCCGAAACGAAACGCACTCCGCCAGAGCGCTACCCAATCTTGCGGATGCTCGGGATCGCCCAGGTGATGCCTGCTAGGATCACCATTGCAGCACCGATGAGCACGAAGCACGCGCTTACGCCGATGGCGTCCGCGAACAAGGTCGATGCGACGAGCCCCACGGGCATAGCCCAGCTGCAGACCGCTCCGTACAGACCGAAGACGCGGCCCATGCACTCGGGATCGACGCGCTCCTGCATGAGCGCCATCTGCGGCGCGCTGTACAGCGGACTCGAGACCCCCATCGCGAACGTAAGCCCCAGAAACACAACGAGCGCGGAAGGGGGCACGAGGCCGCCCGCGAGCGTGCCCGCTCCGAAGAGGCCGATGGCCAGCGTGCACGAAAGAGCGCGGTTCTTAAGGCCACCCGTCGCCCCGATCCAGCCGCTCGCCGCGATCATGCCGACCGAGAACGCGATCTCCGCGATAGCCGACTGCGTAGTGGTGCCCCCAAAATGGTCGAACACCATGAGCGGGAACAGCGCGGATATGGGCGAGAACAGGACCGAGAAGGCGAAGCCGATCCAGAGCATGGCGAACAGACCGTGATGGCGTTTGAGCTCGCGGTACCCGTTGGCCGTCTCCAATAGGAAGGCCCGCACCGCGCGGTGCGACGCCTCGGCGTTCTCCTCGGGCGTATGGCGCTCGGGCGCCGGCGTCTTGATGCCGGAGGTCGCCACCGCGATGCTCGCGAGCACCGCCCCGGCGACATCGAGCGCGATCATGAAAGTCAGACCAAACGCCGGGTAGACCGCAGCGGCGATGGCGTTGCCGATGATATAGCTACCCGACTGCATGAACTGCAGCATGCCCGCCAGCTTGCCGAGCACCTCGGGCGGGGCGATGAGCGGTGTGAGCGCGTTGAAGGCGGGCGTATGGAGCGTGCTGCCCAGCGCACGGACGAACAGCACCGCCGCCACAACGGCGACAGAAAGGTCGCCCCGAAGCGAGCCGAAGACAAGCGTGAGGCTCACGGCCGCGATGAAGAGATCGGCGCCGATCATGAGACGCTTGATGGACGTGCGGTCCACGATGGTGCCCGCGAAGGCGCCGAGGAGCGCCATGGGCAAGAAGGCCGCCAGGCTCACGAACGACAGGGCGCTCGCGGAGCCGGTGGTGAGGGTGACGTGCCAGATGAGACCCATCTGCAGAATGGAGCTCGTGAGCACGGAGAAGAACTCGCCGATCCAGACGATGGCGAGCGAGCGCTTCCAAGAAGCGCAGGGATTCGGTTGTGTCATGGAATAATCCTTTGATGCGATCGGTGGTATGCAGCGAAGTACCGGTCGCTCACGCGACCGTGGCTAGAGCCAAATCCTCATGGAAGCAAGCATGGTGCAGCTCCCCTTTCCAAATCTAGAGGTAAACCTTCAGCCGTGAGTGAATCTATTATAGGGACTTGCGAGCCAAGATGCAACAGGAAGACCTCTACGGAGCGTAGATGCCGGGCGCCCCGAACCACTTATGCCATGAGAGACGGCATCCGATTCTCCTTGACTTGGTCTCAATGTGATATCACAATGCAATCAGCAGTCGCACGGACTGCTCGGGGACTCGCCTCCTCCCCATCGCAATCTGGAGCGCGGCGCCGGGGACGTCATGCAAACGCCGGCGCAGTCATGAAAGGAACTCACAATGAGCGTGGAAAAGCAACTCAAGGCCAAGTCGGGCTACGGCATGCTCGTCGCCGTGGCGGTGGCGCTCATCGTCATCATCGGCCTCTTTATCTGGAGCACCATCGGGCTCGCGAGCACGCCCGACGGCGTCGACGCGCCCGCAGTCTACGGATGGGGGCTCGGCCTCAGCATCCTCGCGTTTTGCCTGTGGTTCATCCCACTCAACGGATTCTTCTCGCTGCAGCCCGGCCAGGCGCGCGTGTGCATCCTGTTCGGCAAGTACGTGGGCACCGTCCGCGACGAGGGCTTCTTCTGGGCCAACCCGTTCTTTAGCAAGAGCATGGGCGGATCGGCCGGGATCGGCGAGATGATCGAGCTCGAGATGAGCGATTCCAAGGCCGCCAAGGCCGCGGCGCAGAAGGCCGCCAAGGGCAACCCCACCACTATCTCCACCCGCGTGCGCACCCTGAATGGCGAGCGCCTGAAGGTCAACGACAAAATGGGCAACCCCATCGAGATCGCAACCGTCGTGGTGTGGCACGTCGCCGATACCGCCAAGGCGCTCTTCGACGTCGACGACTACCAGAGCTATGTCGCCATGCAGGCCGAGACGGCGCTGCGCCACGTGGCGAGCGTGTACGCCTACGACCACCTGGAGGACGAGTCCGATGCCGCCGGCGCCATCACGCTGCGCGCCAATGTGGAAGAGGTCTCCGAAGCCCTGCGCCGCGAGCTCGCGATGCGCCTGGCGCCCGCCGGCGTCGAGGTCGACGATGCACGTCTCACGCACCTCGCCTACTCCCCCGAGATCGCCCAGGCGATGCTGCGCCGCCAGCAGGCCGAGGCCGTCATCGCCGCACGCAAGAAGATCGTCGAGGGCGCGGTCTCCATGGTCGACATGGCCGTGAAGGAGATGGCTGCCGGCGGCACCATCGAGCTCGACGACGAGCGCAAGGCGCAGATGGCCAGCAACCTCATGGTGGTGCTCTGCGGTGAATCCGAGGCGCACCCGGTGCTCAACGCAGGCTCGCTGTACTAACCCCAACACCAATGAGTAATATGGGGACGGGTGCAAAATTGCACATTCGACAAGAAGGCACGTCATGGCACGCAAGCAGTATCCACTCCGTATAGACCCCGCTATCTGGGAGGCCGTCCAACGCTGGGCGGACGATGAGATGCGCAGCGCCAACGGTCAGGTGGAATGGATCTTGCGAGACGCCCTCAAACGCGCGGGAAGGCTGCCGAAGAAAGAGCCCTCGTTCAAGGGCACGCCCAAAGGCGAAGAGGGCTAAGCCGGGAAGACAGGGCTCGGCCGCTGCCGACGTCGGGACAAAGCCGCGCCCCGCGCCGCGGTCGAGGCAGAGCTGAGCCCCGCCGCTCCAAAGTCGAGCCGAACGGCGGGGCCAACACCAACCCAAAGCAAGCTCGCCCCCTCTATACGCACCAACCGGTCCCCGGAGGCATCCGCCTTTGGGGACCGTTCTTTTCCCAGCTAGATGTCGTATATAAAGCCTTTTGACAGCTCGATTTTGCCCCGTGGGGGTCAAATATAAAGACCTTTGATGGTACGATGCTCGCGTCAATGACATGGTGGCTCTCGACAGGGGTCACCCCGACCCTCTAGGGAGCAAACGCATGGAGCTGGGCTCGCACATCAAGGAGCATCGCACGGAGCTCGGACTGTCCCAAGACGATCTGGCGGAGCGCATCTACGTGTCGCGCCAGACCATCAGCAACTGGGAGTGCGGCCGTACGTATCCGGATGTCCAGAGCCTGCTGCTGCTTTCCAACGTGTTCGGGGTGACCGTGGACTCCCTCATCAAAGGAGATGTGGAAACCATGGCACAGGTAATGAACGAAGCGGTCAAGAAGTACAACGCCCTATCCACAATCACGGTCGTGAGTGCGGTCGTGTTTTTGGTGCTGAGCGCGTGGGCGGCGTTCCAGTTCGAATGGGGCTGGGGCATGCACATCGCGCCCACCGCGGCGTTTGCCGCCGTGGCGCTCGTCGTGATGCTCGTGGCGTTCGTGTATATGGAACGCATGAAGAAGCAGCACGACCTCGTCACGTACCGCGAGGTGTTGGCGTTTAGCCGCGGCGAGCAGGTCGATCGCGACACGCTCGAGGGGCGCCGTGAGCGCGAGATGAACCCTTGGGTCAAGGGCACGCGCAACGCGGTGCAGATCATCATCGGCGCCATCGCCGGCGGACTGGTGGGCGTCGGCATCGGCATGCTCGCCAAGATGCTGAGTTAAAAGCGCGGGTACGCACCCGTTCCCCGAAATGGT
This sequence comes from Collinsella sp. LCP21S3_D3, assembly GCF_052118305.1. Lineage (NCBI taxonomy): Bacteria > Bacillati > Actinomycetota > Coriobacteriia > Coriobacteriales > Coriobacteriaceae > Collinsella > Collinsella sp. LCP21S3_D3. Next base: position 55,701 of record NZ_JBQKHK010000006.1, on the reverse strand, counting down.
ATCCCCCTTAGCCCCCATTCTGAAGATGTATGCCAGAATGGGGGCGATTCCCGTTAGGAGGTGCCCCATGAACGTCACCGTACGCGCGTCCCTCATCGCATTGATCGCAATCGTTGGCGCCTGCTGGGCAATCCCCGTCCTCCTGGTGAGGGTCGTCCCACCCGATGCCGGCATGATCGCCATGATGGCGCTGATCTACCCCGTGCTCCCCGCAACTGCAATCACCCTCGGCCTGCTCGCCGCGAACTCCGCGAGGACGCTCTTCTGGGTACCCGCGGCGCTCGGAATCGGACCCGCGGTCCTGTTTCCCCTCAAGGTCGAGGGCAGCCAGGACCTTGCGTTCCATGGGGTTGCCTATACCGCAATCGGCTACGCCGCCATGGGCCTGTACACTTGGACGATTGCTCGACAGCATCGCTAAGCCATCGCCCCGCAAGCCTCCACAAGCCAAATCTCCCCGCGGCGATGGCACGCATCGCAGCAACAATCATGCAGGTAAACCCCGTGCAAAACAGTTTTTGCAGCGCCCGGCAAGCCTTGCCGCATATGATGTACAACAGATTCGATAGCGCACCCTACGTGTTCGCGGGACGCTCCTTCACGACCGGGAGGTGACGATGGACATCAGCAACCAGATCAAGACGCGGCGCGAGGCGATGGGGCTCTCCCAAGAACAGCTCGCCGAGAAACTCTACGTGTCGCGTCAGACGATCTCGAACTGGGAGCGGGACAAGACGTATCCGGACGTCCAGAGCCTGCTCATGCTGAGCATCCTATTCGACACCTCCATAGACACGCTCGTGAAGGGAGACGTAACCGTTATGGAAGAGGCAGTCGAAAGAGATCGCAAGCGCATGGGAACGCGGATGCTGCGGCTGGCGGTGGCGTTCGCACTGATACTGTCGCCGGCGTTTAACTGGATGGAGGGCACCTGGGGCGCCGGCTTCGCCGCGGCTGCGGCGTTCCTGCCGGCGATAGCGGCGCTTGTTGTCGCAACCGTCCTCGAGCGCATCAAGCGCGAGAACGACCTGGTGACCTACCGCGAGATCCTCGCTGTCCGCAATGCAGACAGGTGCTTTACAGCCACAAGCGCGATAGTTTCAACAACAAGATGCAGTGCCCCAGAGCCCCTAGCAGTCGACGATGGTCTTGCCGATCATGATGTTGAGGATCTCGACGTCGGTATCCTTCATGCCAACGCGGCCCACATAGCCCATGCTGGCGATCGTCTCTTCCACCGTATCCTGAATCAGGCCCTCGCCGGCACGGAAGCCGCGGCCCTGCATGGCCATATCGTGGCCCAGAATCGCCGCATCAACGGCAGCGGAAATCTTAGCGGCGCAGCTTGCCTTGGCGCCATCGCACACGATGCCGCCCACGTTACCGAGCGTATTGGAGACCGTCGCGCCGATCTGCTCGCGCGTGCCACCGCACAACCAGGTAATCGCCGCGCCGGCACCACACGCAGCGCAAATAGCACCGCAAAACGCCGAGAGCGCACCAATATAGCTCTTGATATGCACGGCAATAAGATCAGACAGCATCACGGCGCGCACCAGGCGCTCGTGGTCGCAGCGCAGGTAGTCGGCATATTCCATAACGGGCAACGCACAGGTAATACCCTGGTTGCCCGAGCCGCACACAATGGCGACCGGCAGCGCACAGCCGTTCATGCGGGCATCGGACCCGGCGGCCGCACGGGCACGGGCACGGCAGGCGACGTCGTCGGCACGAGCGCCCAGCAGCGTACGGCCTACCTCAGCGCCCCAAGCGTGCGCCAGGCCCTCGGCGCTTATTGCGCCGTTCAGCTCAATCTGACGTTCAACGGCGGCGCGAGCACCCTCGATGTCGCCGTCCTCGATAAAGTCGATGATGGATTCGATCGACATGGGCGTGTCGGCCTTATCGGCGGCACGCTCGGCCACGACGCGCTCGGCGCAGGCGTCACACTCCCCCGCCGACTTGCCACACACCGGAATACCGTCGAGCGTATGGCACGTAACATTGGTGTGGTGGTCGGTGATCTCGACGACCGCGGTATGGCCCCCGGCAGTGGCAGTTACCTTGATATAGAGGTTAGGCACACCCTCGACAAGCGACACGTCGCAGTAGTCAGCGTCGGCGAGCAGCTCGGTCACGCGAGCGCGGTCTGCATCGTCAACACTCTCGAGCACCTCGAGCGCGCTCTTGGCGTCACCGCCCACGGCACCCAGCACGGCCGCAGCCTCGATACCGTGCATACCGCCCGAGTTGGGCACGGTCACGCTCTTTACATTCTTGATGATGTTGCCCGAGCAGGCAACAACCATATGTTCGGGTTCGCAACCGAGCGTCTGGCTCGCCAGCGCCGCCGCATAGGCAACGGCAATGGGCTCGGTGCAGCCGAGCGCACAGACAAGCTCGCGGTTCAAAACATCACAAAACGCGGTATCACGGATGGAATCGGTAGGCATAGGTATCTCCTACATGTATAACGGGTTGCTCTCGCAAGTATCAACTTCTCCATTTGATAACAAGGCACCAAAAACCGCAAGTCGAGTTCCGGCAGACGGCCGCCAGAAGCAAATTGGCGGCATTTTTCGTGATGGGCTAATGTTCGCGTCCGCTAAAGCGTTTGACCAAAAAACGCCCGAGTGTTTAGGCAAAAGACGCGCTATCATGCAGTCGAACGCGGTAAAACCTTTAGCAATTCCGCCGCACGGACCAGAGAGGAACCACTCATGAAGATCGGTATCGGCAACGACCACGCCGCCGTCGAGCTCAAGAACATCATTTCCGAGCACCTGAAGGAGCGCGGCTGCGAGGTCGTGAACTTTGGCACCGACACCTCCGAGAGCTTTGATTACCCCATCGCCGGCTACAAGGTGGGTAAGGCCGTGGCCAACGGTGACGTCGACCTGGGCATCCTCATCTGTGGCACCGGCGTCGGGATTAGCCTGGCTGCCAACAAGGTCGAGGGCGTACGCGCCGTCGTGTGCTCCGAGCCCTTCAGCGCCAAGCTCTCCCGCATGCACAACAACACCAACGTGCTCGCCTTTGGCGCCCGCGTCGTGGGCTCCGAGCTCGCCAAGATGATTGTCGACGAGTGGCTCGACGCCGAGTTTGAGGGCGGTCGTCACGAGCGTCGCGTTAACCTCCTCAACGAGATCGACCACACGCGCGGCCTCAAGGTCGTCGACGAGGCTTAAAGACCTACAAAGCCATACGCTAACGCCAGCCCCCGCCCGGAAGAAACATCCGGACGGGGGCTGTTTAGTAGATTTTTGGGATATACCTAGAAATCTACTGGAATAAAAAGGGCGCCGCGGATGGAATTCCGCGGCGCCAAAGCCACACGCTAACAGCTTTGAGGAGTCAAAGCTGGTTTAGCCAAAGAAGCGCTTGATCTCGATCTCGGCGTTCTCCAGGCAGTCGGAGCCGTGGATCACGTTGGCGTTGACATCGACAGCGAAGTCGCCGCGAATGGTGCCGGGGGCAGCGTCAAGCGGGTTGGTAGCGCCCATAAGGGTGCGCATCTTGGAGACAGCGGAGAGACCGGAAACGACCATCTTGACGACCGGACCGCTCGTCATAAAGTCGCAGAGACCGCCAAAGAAGGGCTTGTCGGCCAGATGGGCGTAGTGCTCCTCGACGGTAGCACGCTCGAGCGTGGTCATCTCCATGCGCTCGATGACAAGGCCGCTACGCTCAATGCGAGCGACGATCTCGCCGATCTTGCGATCGCGCACAGCGTCGGGCTTAATCATAATGAAGGTCTTCTCGATAGCCATAAGGTAGCCTTTCAAGTAGGTTCGCGCGTGCCCAAGTCCCATTCCGGCACCCGCCTGGACTGCATCGTAACAGAGTTTTAGCTGCAGTTAAACAAAAAACTGTTTATTGAAACACTACAATTTATTAAAACGTTCCATATGTGTCACTTCTGTTTCGAAGCCCGATTAGAGTACCATCCGACCGCGCATCAACCGCACCGAACCGAGCGGACGGTCGGTTGCCGCCCGTGAACGTAGCCCCTTCACAACCTGCCCAAAGGTCCTACAGAAGTTATCGACAAGCCCCTTCCCCATTGCAACAAAATACGGGCGTCCGCTGCAGCAGACGCCCGTAAAAGCAAAAACGATTTATCAATAAATGGCCAAAGCCGCTTCAACTAAACCCTTACTTTGCCCCGTGGCCCATCTCGACGACCTTGGTCAGCGATCCAAGCACACCTTCGTCGGCAACGAGTTGTGCCTGGGCACGCTGCAGCTGCACGGCAACGGCGGCAGGGGCGGTACCGCCCTCGGTCGTGCGTGCAGCGACAATCGACGGGATGTCGAGCGCCTCGGTAATGTCGTGCTCAAAGAGCGGGCTAGCCTCTTGGAACACCTCAAACGGCAGGTCCTCAAGATTGCAGCCGCGCTTCTCGCACATCAGGACCAAATGGCCCACCACGGCGTGGGCCTCGCGGAACGGCAGGCCACGCTTGGCCAGGTAATCGGCAACATCGGTGGCGGCAAGGTGCCCCACGCCGCACTCGCGCGCCATGGCATCCTCGTTGACGGTCCAGGTCGAAATCATACCGGCCATAACGGACAGGCACTGCATGAGCGTATGGGCGGTATCGAGCGCGCCCTCCTTGTCCTCCTGCAAGTCCTTGTTATAAGCGAGCGGCAGGCCCTTCATGGTCACGAGCAGCTGCACCAGGTTGCCATAGACTCGGCCGCTCTTGCCGCGGATAAGCTCGGCAAAATCGGGGTTCTTCTTCTGCGGCATGATGGACGAGCCAGTGGAATACGAGTCGGAAAGCGTGATAAAGCCAAATTCGGAGCTCGACCACAGCACGATCTCCTCGGAAAGACGCGACAGGTGCATCGCCATGACGGAGCCGGCGTAATGCAGATCGAGGAGGAAATCACGGTCGGAAACCGCATCGAGCGAGTTGGGAATCACGCCCGCAAAGCCAAGTTCGGCGGCCGTCATCTGACGATCGAGCGGATAGCTCGTACCGGCAAGCGCGGCAGCGCCCAGCGGGCAGTTGTCGGCAGCATCAAAGGCGGCCTTCAGGCGTGTAAAGTCGCGCGCGAACATCCAAGAATACGCCAGCAGATGATGCGACAGCAGCACGGGCTGAGCATGCTGCATGTGCGTGTAACCCGGCAGAATCACCTTGTCGTACTGTTTGGCCGCATCCACCAGCACGTGGCGCAGCTCAAGATTGGCCTCCATGAGCTCCTTGGCCAGCGCCTTGACGCCCAGGCGCGTATCGGTCGCCACCTGGTCGTTGCGCGAACGTCCGGTATGCAAGCGCTTACCGGCCTCGCCGATGCGACGCGTCAGCTCGCTCTCGATGGACATATGGATGTCCTCGTCGTTGATATCGAAGGTAAAGTTGCCGGCATCGATATCCTGTTCGATTCCGGTCAGGCCCTCGGCAATCGCCTGCTCGTCCTCGGCGCTGATAATGCCCTGGGCCGCCAGCATCTTGGCATGTGCCTTAGAGCCAGCGATATCCTGCTTATAGAGATGTTTGTCGACCGGCAGCGACGCGCCAAACTCCTGCGTGACCTCGGCCACGCCTGTCTCAAAACGACCGCCCCAAAGAGCCATGGAACCGTCCCCTTTCTCCAAATACCAAAACAAGCGCCCAAAGCAAAGCGCCATGTCGCTAAAGCGATTTATCAACCGCTAGTTTTGCACATTCCCCGCCGCGCGCGAGGCCATGTGGCTAATTTGCAAAGAAGTGACGCACCAGGCACTTGGCGCCCATCGACTCCCGCCAGCCGTTGCTCGCCGAGCCGTCAATCCATGCCTTCAGGCTCATAGGGACATCCTCGACCTTTGCAGCATCGAACTCGGGCGCGATGGCAAGTAAAGCATGCGCGATAGCATTGAACATAATGGATACTCCTCATATAAATAGGCGCAGAGCCGCCAAATTGATAGAAGGAGCCCCGCCGGACAACCCCGGCGGGGCTCGGACTCAGCCGCAGGCGCGGCATCATATATGCGGGCGGAATGTAGGGGCCACCGATGTTAAGAAGTGTCAGCAAGCATAACGAAAGGTAGGGACCCCATGCGCCCGTTATGTATCACGCGGATGGGCCGCGCGGATACCAAGGGAGAAAGACTTAAGCCTGAGCGGCAGCAGAGCTGGGACCCTGGACCTTGGCCCACGTCTTGAGCGACAGCGTGTCGATCTCGATAAAGCCGGCGCTGGCCTTCTCGTCAAACGTGGTGTCGCGGTCGTAGGTGGCCAGACCGTAGTCATAGAGGCTGAAGGGGCTCTTGCGGCCGACAACATGGCAGTTGCCCTTAAAGAACTTCAGACGAACGGTACCGGTCACGAACTTCTGGGTATCGGCCATAAAGGCGTCGAGTGCGTTTTTGAGCGGGCTGTACCACTGGCCGTTGTACACGGCGGTGGCCCAATCCTGCTCGAGCTTAATCTTGGTCTTGAGCAGATCGCCCTCGACACAAATATCCTCGAGCGCCTTGTGGGCGGTGATAAGCGTCAGGGCGCCGGGAACCTCATAGCACTCGCGGCTCTTGAGGCCCACCAGACGATCCTCGACCAGGTCGAGACGACCAAAGCCGTTATCGCCCGAAATCTTGTTGAGGGCGATGACGATCTCGGAGAGCTTCATCTTCTTGCCGTCGACGGCGACGGGCTTGCCGGCCTCAAACTCAATCTCGGTGTAGGTCGGGGTGTCGGGCGTGTCCTCGGGATTCTTGGTCATAACCCAGGCGTCATCGAGCGGCTCGTTCCAGGGATCCTCCAGGTGGCCGCACTCAATGGCACGACCCCACAGGTTGTCGTCGATGGAATAGGGGTTGTCGTTGGCACCCTCGGGAACCGGCACGTTGTGGGCGTGAGCATAGGCGACCTCGTCGGGACGGCACTTCAGATCCCACTCGCGAACCGGGGCGATAACCTTAAGCTCGGGGTCGAGGGCCTTGACGGCAGCCTCAAAACGAACCTGGTCGTTACCCTTGCCGGTGCAGCCGTGGGCGACGTAGGTCGCGCCAAACTCGTGGGCGACCTCGACAAGCTTCTTGGCGAGCAGCGGGCGAGACAGAGCGGAAAGCAGCGGGTACTTGTTCTCGTACATGGAATTTGCGGCGATGGCCTTGGTCAGGAACTCATCGGAGAACTCATCGCGCAGGTCGAGCACCTGGCAATCAAGAACGCCCAGGTCGAGCGCTTTCTGTTTCTTGGCATCCAGGCCGGTCTCCTCCTGGCCCACGTTGCCGCAGACGCAAACGACATCGAGATTCTTCTCGTCCTGGAGCCACTTGACACATACGGATGTATCAAGTCCACCGGAATATGCGAGAACGACTTTTTCCTTGCTCATGGCTGTTTCCTTTCGCCCTTGGTAGCTAGTTAGAACATCGGTCAGTTGCAAGTCATTTCAAGGTCACATGTCGTGCAATATCAGGTTAAATAGCAAAAATCAGCACATACATGCCCTAGAAACATGCAGCAATGTCGTGCTAAAACCCAACGACCTTAAAATGACTCTGTTGAGGCAATTCGCCCCATGCGGACAGAGACGATTGTTATCGTCGTCGGGAAATTGCGCGCTGGCGTCGGAGGGCATTGTCTGCAGTGGTGATGATCTGTACGAACTGCATCTGCCTCTCCTTTCACACATCGCCGGGCGCAATTCTAATATCGCAAACGGTACCTTTTCCTCGGTAAGCGGCTCTTTTGCCGTCTCCGTTTTCGATGGTCGCTATATTACGCTAAAGTGCCTGCTGCACAAGCGACAAATTCAAATTTCTGAAAAGTTTTTTCATTAGTTTGTGAAATACAGTGCAAATACGCTCCGTTCCTGCGAAAATACGCCTGGTTACGAGTTGTTGGTTATAACGTCTGAAACAATTTCGAAACGAAAGGCTCGCTTTTATGCAAACTTACGAATCGGACGCCAATATCGGAAACATTAAGCTCATCGCCGTCGACATGGACAAGACGCTGCTGACCGACGAGCGCGTGCTGCCGCAAGGCCTTGACGAACGCCTGGACAAGCTCGCCGAAGCCGGCATCGTATTCTGCCCCGCCAGTGGACGTCCCGCCCCCAAGCTCGAGGAGATGTTCGAGGGCATCAAGAACCGCATCGCCTTTTGCCCCGATAACGGCGCGTGCGTGATATATCGCGGCAACTATATCTATAAGAGCAATATCGATGTGGCGCTCTACCACAAGGTCCTGGCACATGCCGTGGAGGACCCGCGTGCCGTTCCCGTCCTGTGCTGCTATGACGATGCTTACGTTTTGGCGCGCGACCACAAGTACCACGACGAGATCAGCATCTACTATTCTGCCATCAACTACATCGACACCTTTGAGGGTCTTGACGTCGAATCCAACAAGATTTCGATCTTCTTCCCCGCCTACGACGCCGAGCCTGCGTTCCGCGAGACCTATAACCCCGCGTTCTCGGATCAGCTCTACGTCACCAATGCGGGCCGCGAGTGGATCGACTTTATGAACCTGGGCGTCGACAAGGGCGCCGGCGTCGCGCACCTGTGCGAGCACTTGGGCATCGATATCGCCGATGCCGCCGCCGTGGGCGACACCTACAACGATATCCCTATGCTCGAGCGCGTCGGGCATAGCTTTATCGTGGACAATGCCGAAGAGCATATGAATGCGCACGCCAAGTGGCGCATTCCGAGCAACAACTACGGGGGCGTACTGACGCTCATCGACGCCATCTTGGCGGCTCGGTAATCTATCTCGTCGCCATGCCCGGGGCCGGCCGTTTGATTTTTGCTCGGTCAGGTCCTGGGCTCGCTCGAAGGCCACATTAAGTGGCCTTCGGCTCGTGCGGAATCTACGAAAAACTTACCCGCCTCGCCCGGCCAGGTCCTTGGGTGACTTGCTTGCCGCCTGGATGGCATCTTGGCGCCTAGATACTTTGGCTGAATTTAATTGAACGAAGGACGCTCCTTGTTGATGAGGGGCGTCCTTCTGTTTTTGGTTACTTTGGAACTGTGGTTACTTTCCTATTTCGCGTCGGCCCAGGTTATGCCGGTGCTGGCTTCGGCGATGAGGGGTACGCGGAGGTCTACGACGTGTTCCATGACGTCTTGGACCATGGCGGTCAGGCGCTCGACTTCGTCGACGGGGCACTCAAAGTCCAGTTCGTCGTGCACTTGCAAGATCATGTGGGCGGCAAAGCCCTCTTCTTCCAGGCGGCGGCTTACGCGGGCCATCGCGATCTTGATGATGTCGGCGGCGGTGCCCTGCATGGGGTGATTCATGGCCGTGCGCTCGCCAAAGCCGCGGAGCTGTGGGTTTTTGGCCTTGAGCTCTGGAATATGACGCCGGCGACCGTACATGGTCTCGGCATAGCCCGTCTGCTTGGCGCGCGCCACCACGTTGTCGAGGAACGTGCGAACGCCCGGGTAGGCCTCGTAGTAGCGATCGATCATGCCACGCGCCTCGGCCATCGAGATATGTAGCGACTGCGACAGACCGTACGCCTGCTGACCATACACAATGCCAAAATTCACGGCCTTGGCGCGACTGCGCAGGTCGGGCGTTACCTCGGACACCGAAACGCCAAACACGCGCGCGGCCGTCTCGGCATGGAAGTCCTCGCCCTCGTTAAAGGCGCGCACCAGGTGCTCGTCACCCGAGAGATGCGCGAGCAGACGCAGCTCGATCTGCGAGTAGTCCACCGCCAAAAAGACGCTGCCCTCACCTGCTGAAAACGCCGTCTTAACGGTACGGCCCAGCTCAGAGCGCGTCGGGATGTTCTGCAGGTTCGGGTCGCTCGAGGACAGGCGACCCGTTGCCGTGATGGTCTGGTTGTACGTGGTGTGCACGCGACCGTCACCACGGCGCAGCGGACCTAGCGTGTCCAGATAGGTCGACTTGATCTTGGACTTCTCACGCCAGTCCAAAATCAGGCGCACGATTTCGTGGTCACGGGCAAGGTCGCTCAGCACTTTGGCGTTGGTCGAATAGTACCCGCGCTTGGTCTTTTTGAGGCCCTTGGTCGGAAGCCCCATAACGTCAAAGAGCACGTGCGAGAGCTGCATGGGACTGCCGATGTTAAACGTCTCATCACCTGCCAGGTCGCGAATGCTGCGCTCGACCTCGGTGATCTGGGTCGCCAGGCCCTCGGACAGGCTGCGCAGCCGGTCGGGATCTACGAGCATGCCCGCGCGCTCCATCTTGGCAAGCACCGGCACGAGTGGCATCTCAATGCCATCGAACACGTTGGCGGCGTTCTCGCGGGCCATGCGGTCGCGAAGCGGCGCCACGAGTGCCAGCGTCAACGCCGCGGTACGGGCAGCAGGAGCAGGAGCGTCCTCGCCAGCACCATCCGCACCGCGCGCCGCAGGCAGCGCCATCTGCAGATAGGTATCGGCCAGATATGCCTCGTCAAACTCGGAGCGGTCGGAATCCAACAGGTACGCGGCAACCACGGTATCAAAGATGCGCACGGAATCGACTGCCAGCGGGTCCATGAGCTCGGGCTCAGAAGAATCGATGGGCGAAAGCTCATGCAGCAACGCCTTCATGTCCGGGCTCGCCACGCGGCCCTCCATAAACAGGCGCGCGAGCACGCCAGCGATAACGCCGTGGGCAGAATTGAAGCCCTCGACAGCGGCAGGCGTGCCGTCATCGGGTTCCTCGAGCGCAAAGAGCCCCTTGGGCGTCGCCAGCCACAGCGTACGCGTCAGGCCAAAGAGCGCACCCTCCTCCTTGTCATCGTCCACCACGGCGGCGACCCACTCGCCCGCATCAATCGTGCGAGAGATCTCGGCCGCCACAGCAGCAAGTGCCTCAGCATCGCCGGCGGCGGCACGCGAAACCGCGGGTATCTCGAACGCGCTGGCAGCGGGCACGACCCCGCCCTCGCCGCCAATCAGCGCCAGGAAGCGGTTCTGCATGGCCGTAATGCCAAGTGCGCCCAGCGCCGCGGACACCTCATCGGCAGAAAACGATGGGAAGGACGTCGCGTCAAAGTCGAGCTCGACAGGTGCATCGGTGCGGATGGTCGCAACCTTGCGGCTCAGCAGCGCATCGTCGATGTGTGCACGCAGGTTCTCGCCCATCTTGCCCTTGACCTCGTCAGCATGCGCAATGACCTCGTCCAAGCTGCCGTACTGCGCGATGAGCGCGCTCGCCTTTTTGGGGCCGATGCCCGGTACGCCGGGAATGTTGTCCGACGTATCGCCCTTCAGACCGTAAAAATCGGGCACGAGCGCCGGCGTAATGCCGTGATACAGGTCGTCCACGCTCTCGGGCGTCATGATCGCCACGTCGGACAGGCCCTTGCGAGTCGAGACCACGTTGACGTGCTCGGTCACAAGCTGATACATGTCACGGTCGCCGGTCACCAGCAGCATGTCGCAGCCGGCCTCCTCACCCAGGCGCGCCATGGTTCCCAGGATATCGTCGCCTTCCCAGCCCTCGGACTGCAGAATTGGCACGTTGAGCGCCGTAAGCAGCTCCTTAATCATGGGAAACTGCGCATGCAGATCGGGGTCCATGGGCGGACGCTGCGCCTTATACTGCGGCAGCATCTCCATGCGCACGCGCGGCTTGCCCTTGTCAAACGCCACGACCACACCGTCGGGGCTAAAGGCATCGATCATCTTAAGAAACATGTTCAGAAAGCCAAAGATCGCGTTGGTGGGGCGACCGTCCGGCGCGTTCATGGTCGGCGGCACGGCGTGGAAGGCGCGGTGCATGAGCGAGTTGCCGTCGATAACGGCAAAGGTGCGGCGCTTGTCAGACATATTGAATACCTCGCTTTGGACTGGGCACGGCTTGCTCACTCCAGTTTACACGCTCCCCGCCCCGCGGCCACCGCGCATCAAGCTCCCCCGCCACCGTGAGCCCGCGCGTGATACGATGGCTCACGGTACAACAACCAGCACGATCGATCCGAAAGGAGCCTGCGTCATGGAGCGTCCCTGCGCATGGAAAAAGTACACGCCACAGCAAATCGAGGAGCTCGAGGAGCTTTGCCGCGGCTATAAGCAATTTTTGAGCGAGAACAAGACCGAGCGCCTGTGCGTCAAGACCGGCATCAAGATGGCCGAGGAGGCGGGATACCTCGACCTGGAGACCGTGATCGCCGAAGGCCGCGCGCTCAAGGCAGGCGACAAGGTGTACGCCGCCAACCACGGCAAGGATCTTATGCTCGTCAACCTGGGCACCGCCCCGCTCGAGCAGGGCTTTAACATCCTGGGCGCCCACGTGGACTCGCCGCGCCTGGACCTCAAGCAGAATCCCGCCTTCGAGGCCGGCGACATGGCCTACCTCGACACGCACTACTACGGTGGTGTCAAGAGCTACCACTGGGTGGCCTCCCCGCTCGCACTCGTGGGCGTCATCTGCAAAAAGGACGGCACCACCGTCGACATCAACATCGGCGACAAGGCCGACGATCCGGTCTTTACCATCTCCGACCTGCTGATCCACCTCTCGAGCGAGCAGATGTCCAAGCCCGCCAAGGACGCCGTCGACGCCGAGATCCTCGACGTGATCGTGGGCGGCCGTCCCGTAAAATTTGACGAGGACGACAAGGACGCTCCCACCGAGCCCGTCAAGCAGATGTTCCTGGATATCCTCAAGGAGCAGTACGACGTCGAGGAGGAGGACTTCCTCTCCGCCGAAATCGAGGTCGTGCCCGCCGGCCCCGCCCGCGACATGGGCCTCGACCGCTCCATGATTTTGGGCTATGGCCACGACGACCGCGTCTGCGCCTACCCCTCCATGCTCGCCCAGATCAATGTGGCCAACGTGGAGCGCACGAGCATCACGCTCATCGTCGACAAGGAGGAGATTGGCTCCGTGGGCGCCACCGGCATGACAAGCCGCTTCTTCGAGAACACCGTCGCCGAGATCATGACGCTCGCCGGCGAGGGCAGCCCGCTGGCCCTGCGCCGCGCACTCGCCCGCAGCCGCATGCTCTCCTCTGACGTATCCGCCGGCTTCGACCCAGGCTACGCCGGCAAGTTCGAGACCAAGAATGCAGCCTTTATGGGTCGCGGCCTGTGCTTTAACAAGTACACGGGCAGCCGCGGCAAGGGCGGTTCCAACGACGCCGACGCCGAGTATATGGCTCTCATCCGCGACATTATGGACGAGGCCGGCGTGGACTTCCAGACCTGCGAGCTCGGTCGCGTCAACGCGGGCGGCGGTGGCACCATCGCCTACATCATGGCCAAGTACGGCATGAACGTCATCGACTCCGGCGTTGCCGTCCTGTCCATGCACGCCCTGTGGGAGGTCGCCAACAAGGCCGATATCTACGAGGCCTATCGCGGCTACAAGGCCTTCATCGAGCGCGCCTAATCAACCCTTCATCAGTTGCGGTGAGATACGGACTAAACTGGCCCATAAACGGCCAAAACAGACCGTATTACACCGCAACTTCCTTTTTGGCAGAGGAGAGTCCATGCTGCAGGTCATCATTTCGCCCGCCAAGCAGATGCGCGCGGCCCAAGATGCTTTTGAAGTCCTGGGCATTCCACCCTTTGTGCGCGAGACGGCTCGCCTCCACCGCGCACTGCTAGATATCGAGCGGAATGAAGGCAGCGGCAGCCTGCAGGCGCTGTGGAACGTGAGTGACAAACTGCTGGGGCCCTGCCTCAACACCCTGCATGAGTTCGAGCCCATCTTGCAAAGCGGCGATCTCGACAATCCCGCACTCGCCCGTCACCTCTCCCCTGCTGTCATGTCCTATCACGGCATTCAATACCAAAGCATGGCGCCCGAGGTGATGGATTCCGCACAGCTCGCATGGCTGCAAGACCATCTGTGGATCCTCTCGGGCCTTTACGGATGCGTACGCCCCTTTCATGCCGTTGAACCGTATCGGCTGGAGATGGGCGCGAAGCTTGCCGTCGACGACGCCCGAGACCTCTACGCGTTTTGGGGCGACAAGCTCGCACGGGTCATCGCTCCGGCAGGCTCCAACGCCACGATCGTCAACCTCGCCAGCGCGGAATACGCCAAAGCCGTTCTGACCCGCCTCACCACCGACGCCACGGTCGTCACATGTCTCTTTGGCGAAGGCATCCGCAACGGCAAGCCCATCCAACGCTCGACCGCCAGCAAAAAAGCGCGCGGCTCCATGGTGCGCTGGATGGCAGAAAACAAGTTCGAGGATGTAAGCGGGCTCACCGCGTTCGACGTTGGTTATCGTTACTTTCCCGAGCTTTCAAATAAAAACACTTTGGTCTTCCTGAACGAACAGGCCTTGTAGGACTACCACTACTTTTGAATGTGCTGCCTAGGCACGGCGTCTATTCCGCCAGGCCGTCGGCTTTTGCAATCTCGGTCGTCGAGCCATCTTGGTAGGTAACCTTAACGTGCTCCACCTCGGACGCCTCAACACCCGACGGAGGCTCCAGGCGCCATTCCGTCAGGGCTATATCCATGGTCGTGGGTACATCCCCCTGATCTTTGAGCTCGACCGACAGCGTCCTAAGCGACGCATCGAAGGTCACACGCTCGATCTCTTCACCAGGAATGGAACCACCGCTCAGCTGCAGTTGCACAAACTTGTCGCGCGGATACCAATAGTCGCCCGGCGCGGCAACGGTATTGCCCCCCGCGACCTTCGCCGTCATAATCGGCAGGCTATCGTCCGCCTCAAACGTCCAGGAAACTCCCCCACGCCCGCCAAACGTCCAGATACAACAGGCAATCACCATCACGACAAGAATCGCGAAACCAATTGCGACCAGCCCATGATGGGCGCGGCTCTCCTCGGCCGACACATCCCACTGCGTCTCTCGATACAGATGCTTGTCTTCCATGTTCGCCTCCCCGCGGGCATGCTCGTCGCGTCAATCGTACCCATTCGAGCTATACTTGAGCCCGCCACATAAACGGGGAGCTTGCAGGACAAGACGGCAGGCTGAGACTGGGCGCGCCCGCCCTGACCCGCAAACCTGATATGGGTAATGCCAACGAAGGGAGCCGTGCCAATGAGCACACAGACCGAGCCCAAGCTCGTCACGCAAATCGATTTCGCCCGCGCCGGGCAAATCACACCGCAGATGAAGGAGGTTGCCGAACGCGAGCATCGCGACCCCGAGTACATCCGCGAGCGCGTGGCCGACGGCCGCATCGCCATTCCCGCCAACATCGTGCATATCAAAAAGGGCATGCGCGCCTTTGGTGTCGGCGAGGGCCTGTCTACCAAGGTCAACGTCAACCTGGGCATCTCGGGCGACAAGGCCGATGCCGCCGAGGAATGGAAGAAGGTCAAGATCGCCGAGGACTTTGGCGCCGACGCCATCATGGACCTCTCCAACTCGGGCAAGACGCGCCAATTCCGACAGCAGCTCATCGACGAGACGCCGCTCATGGTGGGCACCGTCCCCATGTACGACGCCATCGGCTACATGGAAAAGCCGCTTGTCAAGCTTACCAAGGACGACCTGTTCGAGGTCGTGCGCGCGCACGCCGAGGACGGCGTGGACTTTATGACCATCCACTGCGGCATCAATAAGTCGGTCACCAAAACCTTTAAGGAGACCGGCCGTCTCATGAACATCGTCAGCCGCGGCGGCTCACTGCTGTTTGGCTGGATGGAGGTCACCGGCAACGAGAACCCCTTCTACGAGTACTTTGACGAGCTGCTCGAGATCTGCCACGAGTACGACGTGACGATTTCGCTCGGCGACTCCTGCCGCCCGGGCTGCCTCTACGACTCCAACGACGCCACCGAGACCGCCGAGATGATCGAGCTGGGCAAGCTGTGCAAGCGCGCTTGGGCCGCCGGCGTCCAGGTCATGGTCGAGGGCCCGGGGCACATGGCGCTCGACGAGATCGCCGCCAACATGAAACTGCAGAAGCGCCTGTGCCACAACGCCCCGTTCTACGTGCTCGGGCCGCTGGTGACCGATATCGGCGTGGGCTACGACCACATCACCGCAGCCATCGGTGGCGCCATCTCCGCGAGCTCGGGTGCCGACTTTTTGTGCTACGTGACACCGGCAGAGCACCTATGCCTGCCTAACGCCCAGGATGTGCTCGACGGCCTCATGGCCACCAAGATTGCCGCACACGCCGCCGACATCGCCAAAAAGGTGCCCCACGCCCGCGACATGGACGACAAGATGGGCCAGGCACGCCGCAAGCTCGACTGGGACGCCATGTGGAAGTGCGCGCTCGATCCGGTCACCGGCAAGAAGCGCTACGAGGAATCCCCTGCTGCCACCGAGGGCACCTGCACCATGTGCGGCAAGATGTGCGCCGTCCGCACCGTCAACAAGGTGTTCGAAGGCACGACGATCGACCTCGGCATGGAGGACTAACTCGTCACCGGAGCCATAATCGGCCACAAGGCGTTCGTCAATTGTTGACGTGTGAACATTTTCTTACATTTACGTAAAGATTGCGCCACCCGCCCGGGATCGGCATACAGCCGGCCCGGGCAACTTTATAATGCGGGCAAGAGACCCATTTGAATCCGACCGAACAAGGGAGCGAACATGGATCGTAGTAAGGTACCAGCCGTTCTATCCATCGCAGGATCCGATTCCAGCGGCGGTGCCGGCATTCAGGCCGACATCAAGACCATCACGGCGCACCGCCTGTATGCCGAGACGGTCATCACGGCCATCACCGCACAGAACACCCTAGGCGTCACCGCCGTGCAGAACATCTCCCCGGATATTGTCGCGGCGCAGATCGATGCCGTTTTTGACGATATCCGCCCCAGTGCCGTCAAGATTGGCATGGTTTCTTCTGCCGAGATTATCGAAGTCATAGCCGACCGCCTGAGCGCCTGGGACGCACAAAATATCGTCGTCGACCCCGTCATGGTCGCCACTTCGGGCGCTCGTCTCATCGCCGAGGACGCCGCCGAAGCGCTTACACGCCGCCTGTTCCCACTGGCAAGCGTTATCACGCCCAATATTCCCGAGGCCATGGCGCTGCTCGACTACGAGGTCGATTCCGAGCGCACACAGCAAAACGCTGCCATGCTCCTCACCCGCCGCTTTGGCTGCGCGTCCCTCGTTAAGGGCGGGCATTTTGTCAACGAGGCCAACGATGTGCTAGCAGAGCCCGCGCCGCTCGATGACGAGGGCAACCACCTGGGCGATCCGCTCACCACGTGGTTCCGCCACAAGCGCATCGAGACCGACAACACGCATGGTACCGGCTGTACGCTTTCGTCCGCCATCGCCTGCGCGCTGGCCCAGGGCATGGATCTTGCCGATGCCGTCAACGCCGGCAAGGCCTACCTAACCGGCGCTCTCGCCGCCGGCCTGAACATGGGCAAGGGCTCCGGCCCCGTCAACCACATGTGGCAGTACTAAAAAGCCAGCAACCAAAACCACCGCACAAACCACCGCAAAGGCGCCTGTCCCCTTTGTGGTGGTTTGGGGCTGCGCTACTCACCGAGCATCTCTTGGAGCTTGGCTGCCACGGCGTGGCCCAGGCTCTCGTGGCTTTCGGGCATCATGTGCAGATAATCGATATCGCCCGGCTCGGCAAAATCGGCGGCATTCAAAAAGTCGCAGCCAAACTGCTCAGCGACATACGCATAGTATTCGGCAAAATGCTCCGAGGCCTCGACGGAGCGCTCGTCAAAGTCGGTCATGTACACATCGGCGATCTGCGGTTTAATCTTGATAGGCGCCATCAGCAGAATGCGCGGGCAGGGCGCAGCGTCGGTCCACGGAAACGCGCGGACGGCGCGAATCAGCGCCATGGCGCCACGGGCGATATCGGAAGCTGTCACGTTAAAGACCGTCTTGCAGTCGTTGGTGCCCAGCATGATCACAATGGCGTCCAGCGGCTTATGGGCCTCGAGCAGCATCGGCAACGCGCGGATGCCGTTGAGATTAGTGTCCAGATGACACATATCGTCGCGCACCGTTGTGCGGCCATTTAGGCCTTCCTCAATCACATGCCAGCCCTCGCCCAGGTCGCGCTGGGCCACGCCGCACCAGCGCACATCGTGCGCATAGCGCACCGCGGTGCCATCGCGCATGCCCGCCGGATCGTAGCCATACGTATTGCTGTCACCAAAGCACAGGACGTTTTTCATCGCAAGCCCTTCCCTCAGTAAAAAGCCGACGGGAGCAGCCCCTCCCGCCGGCTCGACCTATCTGTCAGCGCGCACCGATTACAGATACTTGCGCCAGTCGTCATCATCCTCGTCGTCCTCGGCAGCGGCATGAGCCTGCTCGGCGGCACGGGCGGCCGCGGCACGGGCGGCAACCTGGGCATAGGACTCCTCGTTGCGCTCGGGGAAGCTTGCCAGCACGTGCTCGAACTTGGCAAAATCCTCGTCCCAGCGCGTAGAGGGCACGGCAAAGAAGACCTGCTTGACCTTAAAGTCGCCCGATGCGAGCTCCTTGCGAAAGAGCTCGGCCACGGCCTCGGCGTCAAAGCCGTTGTTGTCACAGCCCCAGGCGCCCAGCACGAGCTTCTCGCGACCAAGCTCGTCGCAGATGGCCAGCACAAAGCGGATACGATCGCGCAGGGCGTCCAGCAGGGCATCGTCACCCACGCGATACTCCTGGCGAGCGCGCTTGGCGTTGGGCGCAGCGGCAACGATCACGTCGGCATACGCATGCACGTGGTTGCGGTCGAAGCGCACCGCAGGCACCACCAGCGCACGGTTGCGGTACAGCTCACAGTTGATGTTGCGGCGACGGTTCTCGCCGTACCATTTGCGCTGCTTATCGAGCACATTGTACAGATACGAATCGGCACAGAGCGTGGCCTCCTGACCCAGATAACCCTGGATGTAGCCACCGCCCGGGTTGGTGAACGAGGCAAAGGCGAGCACGGCCATGTCGCAGAACTGCGCGTAGCCTCGGCCGTTATCCAGAATGGCCTGCGTGGCAGAGGCGTCGAGCACGGTGACCTCGGGCAGGACCGGAGCGGGCTCCTCGGCAGCAGGCGCGGGCTCGGTCTCCGTGGCTTCCTCTGCGGGCACAGGCTCGGCCACGACCTCGGTCTCGGCAGGCGCAACCTCGGCGGCCTCAGACTCATTGGCAACCTGCTCTTCGGCAGCAGCCACCTGGGCCTTAGCCTTCATCGCCGCGACAAATCCGGCAGGCATGCCCTCGAACTCGCGCACGCCGGCAAGCGAGCGCTCGATATCCTTTGCGCACGCTTCGGACACAGTCGCCACGTGACGCTCGGCGGCCTTGGCACGGGCCTCGCGCTTGGGATTGGGCTGTCCCGCGCGATTGGGCCTACGGTTACGGTTCCTGTTGTCGACGTCTGCCATAAGTGGTCACCTTTCTCGGTCGCTTCCGCTATCGGCTTTTCCCATCCATGATACCCCGCCGCGTACAAAAAAGGCGGCCCCGAAGGACCGCCTTTCGCATCGATTTGCGCGCGGCAAGCACCGCTGCAATCTGGCACTAATCGCGACGACCAAGGATGTTCAGGATGCGCAGGAACACGTTGATAATGTCCACGAACAGGTTGGACGCCATGAGCACGGCGTTGGGCAGCGTGGGCGGCACCGTCGTGGCCACATAGGTGTCGTAGCCAATAAAGCCGGCGAACACCGCAATCACGATCAGGTCGGTGATGGTCTGCGAGACGCCCATGAACATCAGCACGATCTCGACCAGAATCGTGGCAAGCAGAATGCCAAAACCAATGCCATACACACGCTGGAAGAATTTGGGGAAGGTCACGCCCAGTGCGCCAAAGACAAAGGTGATGGCGGCAGTGGCGATAAAGGCAGTGTTGATGGTGGGCAGGTCGTAGTTGGCAAGGCCAAACGACGCGGTCAGACCAAAGGTGCTCGCAAAGATCGCGTAACCCGCGAGCGACAGGCCCACGGACTGCTTGCTGGCGGCGGCCGACATCATGACGATGCCGACAATGGTCAGGATAAACGAGCCAAAGACCAGCGGCAGGGCGGCGCCACTCATCATCATGCGCGCAAACGACATGGTGCCCGTAAAGTAGGCGCCAGCGCCCATAGCGCAAAAACCCAAAAAGATCAGGGCAGACATGGCAAGGTTGTACGCGCGCGGCGACATCTCCTTGGCACGGCTTGCGCCGGTCTCGATGGGGCCGTTCTGATAGCCCTGGATATCGTTCATAATTTCGTCCTTTCAAAAAGCGCCGCGACAGCGCCGTAGGTGACAAGATTCCTGCCATTGTACCCGAATGGCGCGCTCTTACCCGCGACGCTCACTCTCGAGTGTGCGGTCGAACGCCCACACCCACCACCGCATCAGATGAGCCTGCGAGCCATCCGGTCGCTCACGCGCCTGGTCTTCCAGATACAGCTCGGTCGTATGTCCGCCAAAACGAACCTTATAGGTTGCCGTACGAATGCCGTGAACCGTCAGGCCAAAACCGGTAGACGAGACAATCTCGTCAATCGTAAAGCAGCGACCGTCGACCCAGCAGACGGTAACCGGCACAACTTGTCCGCCCGCGAGGATGCGGGCCACGACGTCCACATACTGCTTGTGCACGCGCCGAGTTTTGCCATCTGTCTGTCGATATTCCATGCCCCTATTATCGAACGCATGTTTGTATATTGTAAAGCGAACAGGCTGTGGTTTTGGGGTGTCGGAGCGAGCGCACGTGTCCTCACGGCGTGTTAGCAAAAAGAACACCCGCGGTCAACAGGGCTAATATTCAATTTTAGTGCCAAAAAATTCACTTCTCCCGTCAGAACTCGGTAAAGAAACCCGCAGGAGGTGATACGATTTATCATGTTTTTGTAACGTTTCTGCAAACTTCGAGAAAGCCCATATATGGACGTAACGTTCTCAGCCTTCCTCGGCCAACTTGTTTCGAACCCAGTCCTTGCCGTCACCGTGTTCCTCGCGCTCGGCGCCATCTTCGTCAACGGATGGACCGACGCGCCCAACGCCATCGCGACCTGTGTCACCACGCGTTGCATGCCCGCCCGCGCCGCCATTCTCATGAGTGCCGCGTTCAACTTTTTGGGCGTGCTCATCATGACGCACTTTAATGCCAGCGTTGCCAACACCATCTCCCATATCGTCGACTTTGGCGGAAACAGCACCATGGCGCTCGCGTGCCTCTGCGCGGCCCTGTTCTCCATCGTCGTCTACGGCGCCACGGCATCGCGTTTTGGCATCCCCACCTCGCAGAGCCACAGCCTCATCGCCGGCCTGACCGGCGCTGCCATCGCCCTCGGCGGCGCCAGCAGCGTCAATGTCCACGAGTGGATGAAGGTCATCTACGGCCTGGCGCTCTCCATCGGTCTGGGCTTTGTCATGGGCTGGGTCCTGTGCAAGCTCGTCTCGATTCTTTTCGCTGCCGCCAACAGGCGACGTGCCAACGTCTTCTTTAAATATGCTCAGATCGCGAGCGCCGCGGCCATGAGCTTTATGCACGGCGCGCAGGATGGACAAAAGTTCATCGGCGTGCTCTTTTTAGGTGTCGCCTTTGCCAACGGACAGACCGGCGTCGGCGACGCCGGCATCCCCATCTGGATCATGCTGCTGTGCTCGGCCACCATGGGCATCGGCACCAGCGTGGGCGGTGAGCGTATCATCAAGTCCGTCGGCCAGAGCATGGTTAAGCTCGAAAAGTATCAGGGCTTCTCTGCCGACCTGGCAGGAGCCGCAAACCTGCTGCTTGCCACGCTCACCGGTATCCCCGTGTCCTCCACGCACATCAAGACCTGCGCCATCATGGGCGTTGGCGCCGTCAAGCGCCTCTCGGCCATCAACTTCGGCGTGGTCAAGGACATGATGTTCACGTGGTTCTTCACCTTCCCCGCCTGTGGACTCATCAGCTTTGTCATGGCCAGGCTGTTCATGATGTTCCTCTAGTCAAACCGAATGTCCATCCGGACCGCATTACCTCGCCCACCCGTCTTCGCCCCGAAAGGATCACTCATGGCAAAGAAACCCGATTCGTTCTACTTTGACAACTACGTCGCCTGCGCCGACTTCGCCGTTCAGGCAGCCGAGCTGCTCACCAAGATTTTTGAGAACTTTGACCCCGCGCAGATCCACGACATGCTCGAGAAGATGCATGCGATTGAGCATGCAGCAGACAAGAAGCACCATGAGCTCGAAGACGCCCTGCTCACGGCCTTTATCACCCCGCTTGAGCGTGAGGACCTTAACCTAATGAGCTGCTCGCTCGATACCGTGCTCGACCGTATTGAGGGTGTCGTGCAGCGCCTCTACTTCACCAACATCCAGAGCATCCACCCCGATGCCATCGTGATCGCCCACAAGGTGACCGACGCCTGCCGCGCCATGAAGGACCTGATGGTCGAGTTGCCCAACTACCGCAAGTCCAAAACGCTGCGCGAACTCGTCATCCAGATCAACACCATCGAGTCCGAGGCCGACGAACTCTACATCAACGCCATGCGTAACCTGCACGTCAACGGCAAGGACCCGCTCGAGGTCATCGCCTGGCGTGACGTGTACGCCTTCTTGGAGTACTGCGCCGACTGCTGCGAGAATGTGGCCGATGTCGTGGATTCGATTGTCATGAAGAACAGTTAATTGGGGGTACGCGTCCCGGCGGCGAAGGGCCGGCACCTGTTTGCTTTCTCACTCCGGCTGCGTAGCAGAGTCGTTCGAAAGTAAACAGGTGCCGGCCCTTCGCCTTACGTATCACCATTGGAACTTTGGCTGATAGTTTTAGCGCAATGGGGGTTTGGCTGAAGGGACCTTTGGTACCCGCTCGGACACTTTGGCCCTTGGTGAGCGTTTGACTGATTGCTGCTTTGGGTACTCTTTGGGTTACTTTGGGTTTGTTTGATTTTTAATTGTTGGAGGGCTTGTATGTCGTATATGGATCTGGCTCGGTCTCGGTATTCTTGTCGTTTGTTTGAGAATCGTTCTGTTGAGCAGGCTGTGGTGGATACCATTGTTGAGGCTGGGCGCATTGCTCCTTCTGCTTGCAATAATCATCCGACCCGTGTGATGGTGTTGGATACGCCTGAGCTTCTGGAAAAGGCAGCTGCTTGTCAGCCTCGGTTTGCTCGCGATGGGTCCATCTTTGGCGCTCCGCTCATCTTCCTCGTTTGCAGCGTTACCAACGATGCTTGGGTGCGTCCCTATGACCAGATGAACTCCAGCGCCATCGACACCTCGATTGTTTGCGATCAGATGATGATGGAGGCCGAGGAACAGGGCCTGGGAACGTGCTGGGTATGCCATTTTAAGCCCGAGCTAGCCCGCGAGCAGTTCGACCTGCCCGAGGGCGTTTATCCCTACCACATGCTCGTCTGCGGCTATCCCGCCGACCATATTGCCGACCCCGAGCATCGCGAGGCCCGCACCATTCCCCTATCCAATTTCCTCCTCAAGTAGTTTTTTGGCCCATGCCCTAAAATCTACCTTTTACCGCCCAAACGTTCGCCGAGTTCTGCCCTATCGCACGCAGAGCTCGGCGTTTTGTTTCCCAACCCGTATACAGCTACAAAAAAGGAGCTCGCAAGCGCGAGCTCCTTTTAAGGGGCTAGATTGTAGTTTTAGCGCTAGTCCAGGTCGTCCGCGGCAAAGTTGTCAATCGGGGCGAAGGGGTCGGCCACGGGGACAACCGGATCAGCGACAGGCAGCGGCTCGGCGGCAGGCATGGTCACGGCAGGAGAAGCCGCAGAACCGACCGGCGTAGAAGCCAGCAGATCGGCCGGGAAGGAATTCTGAGCATCGTCCATAAAGTGCTGAATGAGCTTGAGATACTCGGCCTTGAACTCCTCGCGGGAAGCCTTCAGACGGTCAATCTCCTCGAGCTCGGCCTGCTTCTCGGTCAGGGCCTGACGGATGACCTCGCGGGCCTTGGCGTCGGCCTCGTTGCGGATGCGGTCAGCATTCTCGTTAGCGTCGTTGACAATCGCCTCGGCGGTCTGCTGAGCCGCAATGAGAGCGGCGGAAATCTGACGCTCCTGAGCGGAGAAATCGGGAGCGGGAGTGGCGACAGGGGCAGCCTGAGCGGCAGAATCCTGGGCCTGCGCAAGCTGAGCCTGCGTATCGGCAAGCTGCTGCTCGGTGGCGGTCAGGCGACCCTTAAGATCAACGATCTTGGCAAGCATAGCGTCGACCTCGGAGGACAGGGTCTCCAGGAAGACGTCGACCTCGGCGGGATCGTAGCCGCGCTTGGCCTCAGAGAAGGTCTGAGCCTGGATGTCAGCAGGGGTAATAGCCATAACAAGTTCTCCTTTATCATCGCCTTGGCGCTAAGCGCCCGACATAGGTTACTGAGCCAGTCCTATACGAGTATACCTATAAGTAGCTGCAGAATGAGCTTCTGCACCAACTGCAACGCAATAATCGCAACGACCGGTGAAAAATCGATACCGCCCATCGGCGGCATAAACCGGCGAAACAGGTTGAGCCAAGGGCCGCAAACGCTGTCGAGCACCGCCGCGATATCCTGTAGCAAACCACCCTGCTTCATGGGAATCCACGTCATAAAGCAGTAGACCACAATCAACGTGGAATAAAAATTAAACAGCGTGTTGACAAGCTGAACGATGGTGTAGATGTTGATGGGAATCTCCTCACCTTGTCTTTACTTGAGATAGCCGTCGGCGCGAAGCTTCTTAAGATCCGAATCCTTGACCTCGCAGCCGGCGGGCAGCACCATAAACACGCGATCTCCCACTTCTTTGACCGAAGCGCCCAGGCCGCAGGCAAAGCCATAGCTAAAGTCCAGGACGCGTTTGGCGACCTCGGTGCGAACGCCCACAAAGATCAGCGCGACAGGCTGCTTGGTACGCACGCGGCGCACGACCGTCTCCACGTCGTCATAACTCTCCGGACGAAGAACGTAGGCCGGCAACTGAGGCGTGGCGTTGATGATATTGCTCGCATAGGCAGAGGCATCGCTCGGCGTTGAAGCAGGAGCGGGCACAGCGGCAGCGCGGACCCGAGCGTTCTCGGCGTAGCTTGACGGCGTGTCATAGGCGCCGGGACGATAACCGCCCGCAGCGGCATCCTGAGAGCGCGAAGGCGGATTGTACGTCGTAGCGTGACGGGAGTCGTCGCCGATCAGTTGACCGGAACGCGTGTACACAGCAACCGACTCAGCCTCTCCGCGGCGTGT
Source organism: Collinsella sp. LCP21S3_D3 (assembly GCF_052118305.1). Classification (NCBI taxonomy): domain Bacteria; kingdom Bacillati; phylum Actinomycetota; class Coriobacteriia; order Coriobacteriales; family Coriobacteriaceae; genus Collinsella; species Collinsella sp. LCP21S3_D3. The sequence goes on along the minus strand of NZ_JBQKHK010000006.1, from coordinate 30,698 downwards.
CTGCCCCAGCAGTCCATTGCTCGGTTCATCTTGCGTGTAGAAGCCCTCGCCCGAAGCACCGCTATAGCCGTTGTTCTGATAGCCGTCGTCATAGCCGTCATCGTAACCGTAGTCATCATCCTGGCCATAACCCTGGTCATAACCCTGCTGGCCGCCTAGGTGCATTTTATTTTTAATTTCGTCAAGGAAACCCATGGTTGTGTCCTCTCACGGTCTAATGCAGGCGCTCTGATAATCAGCGCGCACTTCAGGCTCTTATTTTACTTCAAACTCCGGGCTAAATACCACCCTGCCCAGGCGAACAAGCGTCGAGCCTTCCTCAAGGGCGGGCTCAAAGTCCTCGCTCATGCCGCAAGAAAGCTCAGGCAGACACAGATCGGGGTGTGCCGTCTCCAGCTCATCCCTCAACTCACGCAGCCCGGCAAAGGTGCGGCGCGCCACATCCTTATTCCCCCGGGGCGCCATGGTCATAAGCCCCTGCACACAAATTCCCTCAAGCTCCGCAAGCTCGCCGGCGGAGGCACGAACCTCATCGGGCGAAAAGCCGCCCTTGGACTCCTCGCCGCTTACATTGACCTCGATCAGCACATGCTGAGGACCGGCAAGCTCGCCCGCCTCAATCTTGCGGACGGCACGGCTCGAGATAGCCTGCGCCAAATGAAGCGACCCCACCGAATGAATCAGCTCGGCCGCACCCAGCACCGCATTGATCTTGTTGGTCTGAAGATTACCGATCATATCGAAGCGCACCTCGGGCAGCTCCGGATGCTCCGCCAGCCCCGCAAGCTTGCGAACAAGCTCCTGCGGACGGTTCTCGGCAAAATGACGATACCCTGCCTGGATGGCGGCAACGGTCTCATCGACGCCAACGGTCTTGGAGACGGCAATCAGACGTGCGGCATCGTGAGAACGGCCCGCGCGATCGAGTGCGGCATAAAAGCGTTCGAGAATCTGCTCGCGGCGAGCGCGCATCACGTTCAAATAATTATCCATTGCCAATCGCCTCCGCAGACAGACATACAAGTAGTCCCATGCTAACGCAAGAGCGCGGCCCTGCATGTGCAAGGCCGCGCTCACTTAGGTATTTACAATCTTTCGACGAACGGAGCTACCCTACTCCTCGTCATCCTCGGTATCGTCCTCGTCCTCGAGGTGCTCGAGCAGGTAGCGAAGACCCTCGCTCACCTCGTTAGCGGGCACCTTGGCAACAAAGCGCGCATCGACAGCGGGCCTCATGATGACGCCCTCGCCCGAAGGTACGCGCATGCTCTCGAGCTCATCCTCGTCCGTACGGGCGATATCGCCGGCGTTCATGCGCTGGCCGGTCAAAAGGAAGGTCAGACGGCAGGCGGCATCGATGGAAATCGAGGCGATGCGATCGAGGTAGCGCGAAACCATGATGGCGCGGCGCAGATCGTCATAGTTGCTGTCGTCGTCCATAAACTCGCCCGCGTCCATGCGGTTGAAGGTACGGAAGAACTTCTCATAGGCTGCATGCACCGGCTCGTCCTCGACGGCCAGGTTGCAGATGATGGACATATCGTTGGTGACGAGCGCGGAAAGCGACGAGCCCAGCACCTGGTATACGGCTTCGGCCTCGGCCTCAACCGTACCGACGAGCTCCTGGGGCAGCGAGATATCGGCCTTGACCATATGACGCGTGGCGCGGCAGATCTGGCGAACCTTATCGGTCATGCGCTGCAGGTTAAAGTCGACGTAGATGATTGTCTGCAGCAAGCGGAAGTCGGAGGCGACCGGCGACTGCGTAGCGATCAGGTTGTAGCACACGGCCTCCAGGTTGGCGCAGCGCGCGTCAATCGAAAGCGTGCGCTTCTTGGTCTTGGTGGCGAGCTTGCGGTCGTCGGTCACATAGGCCTTCACGGCGTCGTGAAGAGCCAGGTCTACAGCCTCGTAGATGCTCAACATCTCGTGACGAGCCTCGACGAGCTGACGGGAAAACAGTTTGCGCATGGTTCACTCCAATCAGTTGGGTGCGGTCATGCCGCCCGCACAGTGAATACGCACCGGACCAGGTCCGATCGGCTCGGGACTAGTCGCACCGATCAGCCAAAGCGGCCGGTGATATAGTCTTCCGTCCGCGAATCCACCGGGCTGGTGAAGATCGCGTCGGTTTGACCATACTCGATGAGCGTGGCGGGCTCGCCGGCAACCTCCTGCAAGAAGAAGGCGGTGTAGTCGCTAATGCGAGCTGCCTGCTGCATTGAATGTGTGACGATGATGATCGTCATCTCGGGCGCCAGCTCGGCCATCAGATCCTCGACCTTGGAGACGGACGTGGGGTCGATGGCGGAGCAGGGCTCGTCCATCAGAAGGACATCGGGCTGCACCGCGAGCACACGCGCGATGCACAGACGCTGCTGCTGACCGCCCGAAAGCGCCAAACCATCCTTGTTGAGCTGATTGGATACCTCTTTCCAGAGGTTGGCGCGCTTGAGCGATTCTTCCACGATGTCATCGAGGTCGCTTTTGCTAGTCACGCCCTGCAGACGAGGGCCAAAAGCAACATTCTCGTAGATGGATTTAGGGAACGGGTTGGGCTGCTGAAAAATCATGCCCACGCGGCGGCGAAGGTCGACCGGGTCGACACCCTCGGCATAGATATCGTTGCCGTCGAGCGTCATGGTGCCCTCGACGCGCGTGCCCTCGATAAGGTCGTTCATACGGTTGATACAGCGCAAAAACGTCGATTTGCCGCAGCCCGAAGGGCCGATAAACGAGGTAATGGCGTTTTTGGCGATGTTGAGGTCGAGCCCCGTCAGCGCATGAAAGTCACCGTACCAAAAGTTGAAATCCTTGGCCGTGATGGCCGCTTGCTCCAGCGTGGGAGCGGACTGATAGACGGACATGGGACTCCTTAACTAGCGGCGTTTGCGCGACAGATAACGCGCAAACAGGTTGAAGGCCAGAATAATCGCCATCAGCAAAAGCGCGGTGCCGTAGGCTGCGTTCATGTTGATGCCGTCATTGGCAAGCAGATAAAGGTGAACGGTCATGGGGCGACCGGAATCGAGCGGCGAAATAGGCAGGTTGATGGCCTGGCCCATGGTGTAGAGCACCACGGCGGTCTCGCCGATGGCGCGGCCGATGGCAAGTACGATGCCGGTGGCGATGCGGCCAAAAGCCGAAGGAAGCACGATCTTGGAGACGACCTGCCACTTGGTGGCACCCAGGCCATATGCGCCCCAACGGATATAGCGCGGAACGGCGCGGATTGCCTCCTCGGTGGTACGCATGACAATGGGCAGCATCAGAAGTGCGAGCGCCAGGGCGGCCGAAACCATCGAAAGACCCAGGCCCATGGCCTCGACAAACAAGGCGTAGCCAAAAAGGCCCATAACAATGGAGGGCACCGAGGCCAGGGCATCGGCAGCATAGCGAATGATGTCGACAACCTTGCCCTGCTTGGCATACTCGGCCAGATAGACCGCAGCCAAGACGGCAACCGGCGTGCAGATGAGCATGGCGAGCGCCGTCACGTAGACGGTCGAGACGATAGTGGGCCAAATGCCGCCCTCGGCGTTTACTCCCTGCGGCCAGCCAAAGATAAAGTCGAGCGAGATGTGCGGCAGACCGTTGATAACTACGTAGGCGATGATGGCGACCAGTACCAGCGTGGTGATATAGGCCGCGGCGCGAAACACGCCGAGCATAATCTTGTTGGACAGATCCTTGTTGATGCGGCCCTTCTTACCATGGGAAAGGGCACGCTTGATGCGTTCGCGCGACGAGGTCGTATCGACCGTCGTGTCAACGGAATCGGACATAGCCTACCCCCTCTTCTTCTTGGAAATCAGACGGACGATGCCCACCAATGCGGCGGAAATGATAAACAGGACCACGCCCATGCCAAACAGAGCCGAGCGGTGCAGGCCCGAGGAATAGCTCATGTCGAGCGCGATCTGGCTCGTGAGCGTCGAGATGGGGCTCGAGATGCTGTCCGGGATGACCGGAGCGTTGCCAACGACCATGAGCACGGCCATGGTCTCACCGATGGCACGACCCATGCCCAAGACAATCGCATCGACGATGCCCAACTTGGCTGCAGGCAGCACGACCTTGTATATGGTCTGCCACTTGGTGGCACCCATGGCATAGGATGCCTCGCGAATGCCCATGGGAATGGAATTGAGGGCATCGATGGTGAGCGTGGTGATGGTGGGAACGATCATGATGGCGAGCACGAGCCACGCCGTCAGCGCACCAAAGCCAAGACCGCCGGTCAGCTGCGCGATAAACGGACGGATGATAACCATGCCAAAGAAACCGTAGATGATGGAGGGGATACCCGCCAGCAGGTCGACGGCGGGGCTGATGAGACTGCGCACGCGCTTGCCGGCGATCTCGACCAGATACACGGCCGTGCCCACACCCAGGGGCACACCCATGGCGAGCGCACCGACCGTCACCAGACCAGAGCCCGCCAGCAGCGACATGATGCCGTAGTGGCCCTCGGAGGGCGCCCACGTAAAGCTAAAGAAGTCCGCCAGACCGATGTCGGTAAAGACGGGCAACGCCGAGTACGTGGTAAAGACAAAAATCAGGATGACGGTAACGACCGCCAAGAACGCGCAAGCAAAGAAGATCCACTGCAGCGCCTTCTCTTTGAGATAGGTGCTGCGCGACACCAACGCCAACTCACGCTTTTTGGGCGCCTGAGCCTCTCGCTCAATCTGGGGGGTTTCCTGTGCTTCCATGCTACTCACTCCCCTTTCCGTCGTTGGTGACGGGAATAAAGCCCGCCTCGCGAATCTGCTTGTCCATCTTCTCCGACGTCACATAGTCAATGTAGTCCTGTGCACGCTGCGAAGGCGTACCCTTCACAAAGAAGTAAAGGTCGCGCGAGATGGGATAGCCGCCACTTGCGACCGTCTTCTCGGATGCCTCGACATGGTTGACCGAAACAGCCTTAACCGAAGTCTTAGCGTTGAGGCTCTCGACAAAACCCAGCGAGATGTAGCCAATGGCACCACGCGAACGGGATACGACATCGCGTACCTGGCCCGTGCCCGAAAGAACGGCAGAGCGACGATCGAACGGCGTGCCGTCCATCACGATGGTACGGAAGGCCTCGCGCGTACCGGACGCCTCATCGCGGTTAATAACCTGAATCTTCAGGTCCTCTCCGCCGACTTCCTTCCAGTTGGTAATCTTACCGGCGTATATGTCGCGAAGCTGCTCGGTCGAGAGGTTGTCGACCGGATTACCGTCGTTCACGATGACTGCGATGCCGTCGTGCGCGATTACAATCGGGGTCAGGCCCAGATCCTGCTCGTCGGCATTGAGGCCACGAGACGAGCTGGCGATGTCAGCCGTGCCGTTGCTGACGGCCTCGATACCGGCAGAAGAGCCAAGGCCAGAGACGAGCACGTCGGTGCCGGTCTCCTCCTTAAAGCCCTCGGCCGCAATCTCGGCAATGGGAAGGCAGGTGGTCGAGCCGGCCACGGTGATAGAAGACGTGGAAGATCCCGAGGAGCAGGCACACAGCGTAAGCGTGAGCACTGCCGCGCTTAGGACCGATGCGATCTTTCTCATAGCATCACGCCGATCGCAGCATGGCGCCCACAGGTGCCGCCCTCGTTGCGGTAGGAATAAAAGCGGTCGTTCTGACGAACGGTGGAGAGCTTGGTGTCCACAATGCCGTTCGCTTCGACGCCGGCGTCCATCAGCGCCTCGCGAATGGCGGCGGAAAGATCGAGCATACGAGAAGCGGCAGCATCGATGCACGCGAACTCGGAGGCAAAGCGGACCATAAGTTCTTGGGACACCTCGTACTCGTCACCCAGGATATGGGGCCCAATATAGGCAGAGATGTCGTCTGGCTTGCAGCCAGCCGCCTCGCAGAGCGCTTGGCACGCCTTGGCGGAAATGCGCGCAATCGTGCCCTTCCAGCCAGAATGCACCACGGCAAAGCCGCCGGGAGCCACCAGCACAACGGGAACACAATCGGCAAAGCAAAGCATCACGGGCACCTCATGCGCCGTGCAGACGAGGGCATCGCAGCCCTCGGCAATCTGCTCGCGAATGTTCTCGAGATCATCGGCGCCGTTCGAGGTCACCGTCACGACATTGTCACCGTGTACCTGATTGGGGACAAGCAGGTTGTGCTCGCACTCGACAATACCCATGGCCTCGAGTACGCGGCGACGATTTTCTTGAACGGCAAAGGGGTCATCGCCAACATGCGAGCCCAGATTGAGTGAGGAGTACGCATCTTCGGAAACACCGCCAGTGCGTTCGGTGAAGGCAAAGCGGACATCGTGCGTCGCGCCCTCTACCAACGTAACTCCATCATGGTCGACACGCGAAACGTTGTCCGCACGTGCTGCCATACTAAAGCCTCCTAATAACACGAGTATCGCGGCCAAGCCGCAGCAGTCCGTGCCATACGGCTGCCATACTTCTACAAAAGGATACCCGCAGCGGTAGGAACCAAACGTAAGGGGAACGTAAAGAGATTGGAGACTTTCGTTTACAAACGAGAAACAAAACGGGGTGCATCCAAATGGACACACCCCGTGCAGGTCGTTGAGAAAAACGAACTAGAAGCTACCACGCTTAAGGAAGTCGGGAAGCTCAAACTGGTCGTTACCAAAATTGGGAAGCTCCGTACCGCCGACATTGCGGGTCGGGGCAGACTGAGCCGAGCTTGCAGCGGGAGCGGTACGCTGAGGCTCGACAACGGAAGCCTTGCTCTGGGACTGCTGGGCAGCGAAGAGCTCGTCCTGACGGTTGACATTAGAGTCGGAGAAGCCCGTAGCGATAACGGTGATGCGCACCTGATCGCCCAGGGACTCGTCGACAACGGTACCAAAGATGATGTTGGCCTCGGGATCGACGGCGTTGGCGACAACGTCGGCAGCGTCGCTGATCTCTTGGATGCCCAGATCCTTGGAGCCGGCGATGGAGAGCAGGACGCGCGTAGCACCATCGATAGAGCTCTCGAGCAGCGGGCTGGAAATAGCCTGCTGGGCGGCGTCGACGGCACGGGTGTCCCCAGAAGAAGTACCGATACCCATCATGGCGGTGCCGGCCTGCTTCATGATGGTCTTAACATCAGCGAAGTCCAGGTTGATGATGCCCGGGACGGTGATGAGGTCGGTGATGCCCTGGGTACCCTGGGAAAGGACGCCATCGGCAATCGCGAAGGCCTCGAGCATGGTGGTCTTCTTCTCGGCGATGTCGAGCAGCTTGTCGTTAGGGATAACGATCATGGTGTCGACGCAATCGGAAAGGGTCTTAATGCCCTCTTCGGCGCTCTTCTTACGCTTGCGGCCCTCGAAGGTGAAGGGCTTGGTCACGACGGCGACGGTCAGCGCACCGACCTCGTTCATCGCGATATCGGCAACGATGGGAGCGGCGCCGGTGCCGGTGCCACCGCCCTCACCGCAGGTGATGAACACCATGTCGGCGCCAGCGAGCGCCTCGGCGATGTCATCGCGGGACTCATCGGCAGCCTTGCGACCAACCTCGGGGTTGGCGCCAGCGCCCAGGCCGCGGGTAAGGTCGGTGCCGATGTGGACCTTGATATCGGCATCAGAGATCGCGAGCGCCTGAGCATCGGTGTTGATGGCAACAAACTCGACGCCACGAATGCCCTCTTCGATCATTCGATTGACCGCGTTGGTACCGCCGCCGCCGACGCCGACCACCTTAATGACGGCAAGGTAGTTGTTGATCTCTGTCTCGTGCATGTCGGTCCTCCGAACAAAGGTTATAGCCATAGCATGGGTTGACCCCTGCGCACATTAACCTTCAGGTTGAAAGTAAATGCAAAGGTAAACCGTATTATGTTTGCACATTATGAACGTATCAGTCAAATAATTGACCGTGAAAACCAAACAAACCAGATAAACGGCGTGGTATGGCCCCTCAACAAAGCCACGCACCGACGCTAAGCGGTCGGTGCGTTTCTAAACGTATAGTTGCCGGGAGACCGAACGTTAATGTAGGTTACGCCCTCTACCTGCGACAGAAGCTTGGTCACGACGCGTTCCTTCTTGGCGATATCATCAGAATCGCCCAGCGAGACCTCAACGCCATTATCAAGATTCGCCGAGATGGCCTCGACCGAAGGTATAGAAATATCCTTGATCTGCGCCAAGAATTCGCCGGAAAAACCACGCACGTAATCCAGGCCCGCTTTAACGGCCTTGGAAGAAACAGCCCGCCCCGAGACCGGCTCGACATCAGCCGAGACATCGGTAAGCAGCACGGCCCCGTAGTGCTTGGCCAGCGCCAACGCAGCATCGATGCCGCTCAACGTGTTGGCGCCCTCACCCGAAGTGACGACATTTCCCTGGTCGTCCACCTCCACAGAGGTCGAAAGCGGTGCGATCCAGGTGTCATCGTCGCCGATGGCCCAGGCAAGATCGTCGGAACTTATATAAGCGATCGCGGTGACCTTGCGCTCCGTCGGCGTAATGACGAGCGTGTGGGGAAACTGCCGTTGAACGTCCACGCCCGAGACCCACGGGTTCTGCTTGAGATCTTCGGTAATCTGGTCGGGATTTACGTTGAAGAGCGATGTGTTCTCGGGCAGACTGATCAGCTGCATGGCATCGTGCTTGGTCACATGCTCGCTGCCCTCGATCTGAATATCGGTAGCGGCAAACAGGCCGGAATTGATAACGACGATGGCAACGACGGCAAGCACGGCCACAGCCGCCAAGATACCGCCCACGATTTTGCCCTTGCCCTTAACGGCAGAGGCGGCCTCGGACGTCTTACTCGCCATGGCGCCAAGCGACGACAGCGGATTGATACCCTTATTGGTCGCAGGTGCCTTAGTGGCGGGCACCGACGTCAACGAGCGCGGCTTGGCAGCGCCCAACGTACGGCCGGGATGCGTCGCTTTAGCCCCCAGCGAGGGCTTGGGCGTCACTATGGGGCGAGAGGGCTTGGCACCCATCGCCGACTTAGACGTCACCGAGGGGCGCGGAGCCGGGTGAACCGTCTTTTTTGCGGCAGTGCGTCCACCAAGTTGCGAGCCGACGACCGGACGTTTGGCGGACCGTACGGATCCAGCGGGCTTGGAGGACACAGGGGGCTTGCGTTGAGGCTGGACGGGTGCGCCGGAACGCCCTCCGGCGCGGCGGAAGGTAGGTTTCGATGCTCTAGAAGCCGAGGAATTTGACTTCCGGTCTGAGCTCGATGCCATACGCCTCCCTCACCTTTCCGTGCACATGCCTGATAACCGCGGCCACGTCATCGGCCGAGGCGGTACCGTTATTAACGATAAAATTAGCGTGTACGGGCGAAACTTCCGCACCGCCAACCGAAAAACCCTTTAATCCACAATCCTCAATCAGCTTGCCAACGCTCGCGTCGGGTGGATTGCGAAAGACCGACCCGCAAGAAGCGCGACCCATGGGCTGCGTGCGTTTGCGCCTCGTCAGGTACCGCTCCATACGCTCGCGAATGTCGGCCTTAGGCGCAGGCTTGAGCTTAAGCACACACTCGAGAATAATCTCGTTACGCGGCAGGCTGCACTCACGGTAGCCCCAGGCAATCTCGGACCCCGCATAATGCTTAATGCCGGATGCCGGGTCAAACGTGACCACATCCTCGACAAGCGAACCTATCCACTCGGTACGCGTACCGGCGTTCATAGATACGGCGCCGCCGACCGAGCCGGGGATGCCAACCGCAAACTCAAGGCCCGAAAGCCCGCGCGACAGGGCATCGTTGACCAAACGTGCGAACATAACGCCCGCGCCAACGGTCAGCGTGCAACCGTCCTCGGCAACAACGGTGCGCTGAAACTCACGCCCCAGCGAAATGACGGCGCCGCGATAGCCCGCATCGGCAACGAGCAGATTAGATCCCTTGCCGATAATGACCCACGGCACCTGCTCACGGTCGAGCACTGCCACGGCACGACGAAGGGCATGATAGCTATGGCACGTCACGAAGAGGTCGGCCTTGCCGCCGATACGATAACTCGTATGACGCGCAAGGCGTTCATCCTCGACTACATCCGTGTCGATCATGCCCGAAAGCGCCATGACGGCGTTAAACAGACCCATAGGGGCTAAGCGTCTTTCTTGGCAGTCAGATACTCGATGAACTCAGGGCCAACGGTCGTAACGTCGCCGGCGCCCATAGTAAGCAGCAGATCGCCCTCACCTACCATCTTCTCGAGCTCACGATTGAGCTCGAGACGGCTGGAGCAGTACACGACCTCCTTGCCAGGGTGCTTGGCGCGCACAGTATCAGCGAGCATCTTGGAGGTTACGCCCGGAATCGGCATCTCGCCGGCAGAGAACACATCGATGAGCAGCAGCTTATCGGCATTGGCGAAGGCATCGGCAAAGTCATCGCACAGCGCCTGCAAACGCGAATAGCGGTGCGGCTGGAACACGACGTCAACATGCTTGTAGCCTAGCGACGAGGCGGCGGCGAGCGTCGCCTTGATCTCGGTGGGGTGATGGCCGTAGTCATCGACCACGCTGATGCCATCAATATCGCCCACATGGGTAAAGCGGCGGCGGACGCCCTCAAAGCTCGAAAGCGCCTCAGCTGCGGCATCGACGTCGAGACCCAGGACATGGGCAACGGTTAGCACTGCCGTGGCGTTGAGCATGTTGTGGCGACCGGGGTTGCTCTTGATCTCGACAGCATGCTCGGTCCCATCCTCAAAGCGAACGGTAAAGTCGCTCTGAATGCCCTTGACATCCGGATGCACGCAGACGACGTCGTTGGTTTCGGCAAAGCCATAGGAAAGCACGTGGCGACCCGTCGACTTGGCGAGTTCGACCAGATGCGGGTCCTCACCGCAAACGATGACGGTACCGCTCTCTCCAACCAGGCCCATAAACTTGGCAAAGGTGGCCTCGATCTCCTCGATGCCCGAGTAGTGGTCGAGATGGTCGGCCTCGACGTTGGTCACGATGACCACGTTGGGGTTCAGGAACAGGAACGAGCTGTCGGACTCATCGGCCTCGGCGACAAAGTAGTCACCCGAGCCGTTCTTTCCGTTGGTATCGTAACCCTCGACGATACCGCCGATCAAAAAGCTGGGATCCAGACCCATGCGGTCGAGCATGGTGGCACACATCGAGGACGTCGTGGTCTTGCCGTGCGTGCCGGCAACAGCGATGGTGGTGTAGCCGTGGCCCAGAGCCGAGAGCATCTTGGCGCGGGGCCACACAGGAATACCGAGCTCGCGAGCACGCACAAGCTCGGGGTTGGACTCGGGAATAGCGGTAGAGACCACGACCACGTCGGGCTTGACCTCATCGATCGTGGCGGCCTCGTGGCCCACATGAACCTTCACGCCAGCACGGGTAAGCTGACGAATGTAGCGCGAGGTCTTAAGGTCGGAACCGGTAACGGCATAGCCACGCTCGTGCAAAACGAGAGCGATACCGCTCATGCCGGCGCCACCGATACCGATAAAGTGGGCGCTCTTGAACTCGGGCGCGGAGGTTGCAGTCTGGGAATCAGCCATGTGCTCGTGTACTCCTTGCGTAAACACTGCCTGTAACCCGTTAACTGTACCGCACCTACCGCATCCGCGCGAGCGCAAGCTCGATATCCCGTCTAACTAACGCAAACCCTCTACCGCATCGGCCAAAAGTGCGGCGGCGCGGTCCTGAGCCAACCCGCGCGCCGCCTGACGCATGGCATCGCGCGCTGCGGCGTCATCGACCAGATGCAGCAGCTCCTCGGCAAACGCCGGAGCATCGATATCGGCATCGGCACAAAGCACGCCGGCACCGGCATCGACCAGATAACGCGCATTGGTCGTCTGGTGGTCGGCCGTGGCATGCGGATACGGCACGAGCACCGAAGGCACGGCGAGGGCGGCAATCTCGGCCACGCTCGAGGCGCCGGAGCGCGAGAGCACCAGGTCAGCTGCAGCTAGCATGTCGCCCATGTTGTCAATGTAGGGCTGGACGCGATAGCGCTTCGTCTCATCGGACGTCAGCGCCAAAGCACGCTCGGTGTCCTCAAAGCCGTCGGCTCCCGTCGAATGCAAAATGTAGAGATTCTCGCGGGTCAGCAGCTCGCTCTTGAGCGAGGCTACGCGCTCGTTGAGATGCTGGGCACCGAGCGAACCACCAAAGACGAGCAGAAGCGTCGCATCCTCGGGCACGCCAAGTGCCTCGCGGCCGCGGGCGCGATCGCCCTCAATGACCGAGCGGCGCACCGGATTACCGGTCATGAGCACATGCTCGGGGTCGCCCTCGCGCTCAAAGACAGAGCGCGCAGCCGGCACCGAGATACACACGCGGGCGGCATGGGAACTCATCATCTTATTGGCCAGGCCCGGAACAGAGTTCTGCTCGTGCAGCAGATACGGAACGCCCGCATCCTTGCACCAGCCCAGCAGCGGGACCTCGACGTAGGCACCAAAACCGATAGCCGCATCGGGCTTGCCAACCTTTGAGAAATGGCTGGCGAGCGAGCGCTTGGCCTTATTGACGCGCCACAGCGAGCTCAGCGCGGTCCAAGGACGGGAGCGGTCGAAGCCCGTGACCGTGATAGGTACAAAATCGAACCCGGCCTCGGGAACCAAACGACCCTCGAGCTTGTGCGACTGGCCCACGAACACAACATGATGTCCGCGGTCGCGCAACTCCTCAGCCAAGGCAAGCGCAGGGTTGATATGTCCCGCCGTGCCGCCGGCTGCGATAGCAACGGTCATCTTATCGGTCATGAAAATCCCTTCGTACGCGCGGTCCCTGATCGTCGGTGCGCAGACGCGCCGACGGGTCCGAATTCAAATTGATTCGATTATATCCGCCGCCCGAGCTTCGGGGGTTCGGGCGTTGGGGACGCCCCTGCGGAGCCGTTCGCGGGCGCGGACGAGCCGCCGGCTCGGACGCAGAGCCATCCAAGACGGTAAAACCGTTGCGCGAAGGGCGATCGCCGCGCACATGGGGCACGCCGGCGGTGCTCTCGTCCATAACGGCAAAGCTCTCGCGGCGACGGTCGTACTCATCACGACGGGCGCTCTCGTGCGAGACGCGCAAGATCAGCCCCGCAAGCATAAGCGATACGATAATCGACGAACCGCCGTAGCTGATAAACGGCAGCGGCTTACCCGTCATGGGAAACACGTTGAGGATGCCCAGCGCATTGATCAAAAACTGTACCGCGAGAATGACTGCGGAACCCGATGCCATGAGCGCTCCGCGACGGTCCGCAGCCTGTTCGGCAATGCGAAACGCTGAGTAAATCAGCATCGCAAAGACCAGGAAGAGCAGCGCGGTCCCGACAAAACCGACCTCCTCGCCGATAATGGCCAGAATATAGTCGTTGTGTGCCTCGGGCAGATACGAATACTTCATGGTGGAGTTACCGATGCCGCGGCCGAACAAGCCGCCCGAAGCAAACGCCATGATGGCAAGCGTTGCCTGATAGCCATCGCCATACTCGTCGGCCCAAGGGTTCAGGGCAACCTGAACACGCACCATGCGGTACGGCTCTGCAACAAGCGCAAACACACTCATGACAATGACGAGAATGATCACGCCGATGATAAACTTGGGGTCTAGGCCCGCAAATAACGCCATACACATGAGGGTCAGCGAGATGATCAAGACGGTGCCATAATCGGGCTGGATAAAGATCAAAAAGAGCGAAATGCCCAAGTAGACGACCATCTTACGAAGGAACTCGTTGATGTTGCCACCGGGCGAAAAGAAACGGTCGAGTATGATGGCAGAATACGCGATGGCAAACGGCTTTAAAAACTCAGACGGCTGGAACTGAATACCGGCGATGTTGAGCCAGCGCGTGGCGCCACGGCTGCCACTGCCGACAAGAAATACCGCAAACAACAAGAGAATCATGCCGATAAGGAAGATCCTAAGTACATTTTCCCCAAACCAGCTGTCCGGCAAGACGCGAACGATCGCAACCATGGCAAGCACGCCAACTCCGGCAAAGGTAGCCTGTCGAACCAGGAAAAACGTCGCCGAGCCGTTCTCGTGCAATGCCTCGACCGATGACGCCGAGTACACCATCAGCAGCCCAAAGCACACTAAAGTAAACAGGCACGCCATGAATATCAAACGAGGGCGCATGATGCGGGCGGGGACGCCGGCAATATAGCGTTCGCTGAGCGTCTGCCCGCCGCGACCGGAACGCGGCGTACTGCGCTGCGAGGAAGCACGGTCCGAGTCGGGCCTCCTCATATCTTGTCGGGGGCTCTCCTCTCTCACCGGCGGCCCCTATTCCATTTGCGATTTCGCTGCGGCGGCAAGCTGGGCCACGTAGTCCTTAAACACGCGGCCGCGCTCCTCGTAGCCCGAGAACTCATCGAACGAAGAACAGGCGGGAGAAAGCAGGATCACGTCGCCTCGGCTCGACAGCGAACGGGCAACGTCGACGGCGTCGCGCAGGTCGTCAGCCTGAGCGATATCAACGTCACCATCGACATCGGCCTCGTCCATAGCGGCGGTAAAGCGCTCGCGCGCATCGCCAAAGCAGACGACCGATCGCACGTTGTCCATGACAACGCGGGCGAAGGACTCGAGTGGCGTGCCCTTATCGTGACCACCGAGCAGCAAGATCACGTCGTCGTCGGGAAACGCCGTCAGGGCCTTTTCGACCGCATCGGTGTTCGTTGCCTTGGAATCGTTGACGTAGCGCACGCCATCGATCTCGCCACAGGGCTCAACGCGGTGCTCCAGCGGCTGGAATGAGGCCAGGCCGCGACACACACCGTCGACATCGGCACCGACGGCCAGGGCAGCCGTGGCAGCGCACAGGGCATTGATGACATTGTGATGTCCGGAGATTTTGAGCTCGGACGTGGCGATGAGCGGGGTCTCGACGCCCTTCAGGCGAATGACCATCTTGCCATCGCGCACAAATGCGGCGTCCTCGCCCGCAGGTTCGTCAAAGGCGACCTTGCAGATGCGACGACCCGGCGTGTAGACATACTCATCGAATTCATGGATACCGGCATCCTCGACGTCGATAACCACAAGGTCATCATCGACCATATTCTCGAAGAGCTTAATCTTGGCGAGCGCATAGTTCTTATGGCTCTTGTGCCAGCCCAGATGGTCGGGGGTAATGTTGAGCAGCACCGCCACACGGGGGTGAAGCTC
Source organism: Collinsella sp. LCP21S3_D3 (assembly GCF_052118305.1). NCBI lineage: Bacteria > Bacillati > Actinomycetota > Coriobacteriia > Coriobacteriales > Coriobacteriaceae > Collinsella > Collinsella sp. LCP21S3_D3. The sequence goes on along the minus strand of NZ_JBQKHK010000006.1, from coordinate 15,612 downwards.
GGTCGTCGTTGCGATCTGATAGCTCGAAAGCTCAGCTACAAACCACTCGTTATGCGCGCGGTCGTCGATTTCGTTCACCGGAGGCTCACCGATATTACCGACAGCAACGCTCGCCTCGCCCGCTGCCTTAAGCAGGTAGTCGGTCAGCGACGTGGTGGTCGTCTTGCCATTGGTGCCCGTAATGGCGATCCAATTTTGGGGAGACAGGCGGTAGGCAAACTCGGGCTCACCCATGATCTGGGCAGCGTGATCGCGGCCAGCCTTAAAGAATGCCGAGAACTCCGAGATGCCCGGACACGTCACACATACATCAAACGCGCCCTCGACCTGCTCGGTTCCGTAGACAAACGATACCCCGCGCGCCTCGAGCGAGCGCGTGGCATCATTGGGCTCGGACGTGCCGCCACCGTACACGGTAACGGTACTCACGCGCTCGGGGTGCGCAAGCGCCCAGCGAGCGACATCTAGACCGGACTTACCCTGGCCCAAGACGAGCAGGCTAAAGGAATCTGCAAGAGGCATGAAAAACCACTATCCCAACTGGAAAAACAGGGCAAGGCCCAGAGCGCCAAAAGCGGCAGCGACAATCCAAAAACGGATGACGACCTTAGTCTCGGCCCATCCCTTCTTCTCGAAATGATGATGAATGGGCGCCATAAGGAAGACGCGCTTATGCGTAAAGTGGAAGTAGACGACCTGAATCATGACCGACAGGGTCTCGACGATAAACAGGCCGCCGATGATGAGCGAGACGACCTCGGTGTTGGTCATAATGGACGTGCAGGCAAAGGCTGCACCCAAGGCAAGAGAGCCGGTATCACCCATAAAGATGCTCGCCGGATAGCAGTTGAACCAAAGGAAGCCCAGGCAAGCACCAGCACATGCGGTACAGAAGATAGACAGGTTTACGTCACCGTGCAAAAACGCCATGGCAGCCATGGCAAGCATGGCAATCATGGAGGTGCCACCGGCAAGGCCGTCCAGGCCATCGGTCAGGTTCACGGCATTAGAAAGACCGGCGATCATCAGCCAGCAAAAGACGATATAGAGCCACGGAAAGGTAAGGCCACCAATGGTGGTCGAGAAGATACCGAGGTCAATCGTCAGACCGCCGGGAAAACGAATCTCGGGGGCAACGCCGCACCAGCTGACGGCAAGCACAGTAAACGTGACGCAGATGATGGTGAGACCGATCATCTTGGCGTGGGGCGTCAGGCCGAGCGAACGACCGTGCGTGACAGATGTCAAATCGTCGATAAGGCCCAGAACGCCGGTTGCAAGCGTGGCAAGCAGCACGAGCACAAGCTCGGTGGTGAGCTTGCCCATCAAAAGGCACGTCAGCGAAACGGCTACGAGAATGACAACGCCGCCCATGGTGGGCGTGCCCTGCTTAATCAGGTGGCGTTTGGGTCCATCGGCGCGGACCTGCTGGCCGATACCCTCGACCTTAAGAAGCTTGATCCACCACGGCATGAGCAGCAGCGCAATGGCGGCGGCGATGCCAAGTCCCAAAAAGGCCTGGTATGTAGGATACGCGGGGTTCCCGAACATGGGCTAGCACACACCTTCCACAAAGCGGTCGAGCTCGACAAAGCGAGAGCCCTTGACCAGCACAACATCATGTTTCTCAAGTGCGCCGGCCATACGGTCGAGCACCTGCTGATAATCGGAGAACACCTGGATGCGGTCCTCATCCATGCCCATCATGCGCGCGGCTTCGGCCATACGAGCGGCCAGCTCACCGCCCACGCACGCCAGCATATCGAGCTTCTTAGCCGCGGCATAGGCGCCCACCAGCTCATGCATGCGGGGGGCCTCGTCGCCCATTTCGCCCATCTCGCCCAGAATCGCCATTCGAGAGCCAGAACACGAAAGCGAGCACAGCAGGTCAAGGCCAGCAGCCATGGATTCGGCGCTGGCGTTATACGAGTCGTCGATAATGCGGGCACCGCTCTTGGCGTGTTTGATCTCCTGACGATGACCGGTAATCGCGATACCCCTAAAGGCAGCATCGATCTGCTCGGGGGTCACACCCAAACGATAGGCAACTGCGGCGGCCTTAACGGCATTGGGAACGGACTGGACGCCGGGAATGACGAGCATGGTGTCAACGGACTCACCCATGCCAAAGTCAAGCGTAAAGACCGGGCGGCCCTCGTCATCAATGTGAATGCCGCGGGCGCAAACCTCATCAACATCCGAAACACCCGCCAGCATCACGTCGATACCCGCGGGCTCGGCAAACGTCTCACGAATGAACGGGGTGAAGTCGTCTTCGCCGCCCAAAACCAGCAACGGGAGAAGGTCGTCGGCGGCACACATGCCCCCAACAATCTCGGACTTAGCGCGGGCGATATTCTCGCGACTTCCCAGGATTCCAATATGAGAGGTGCCGATCTTGGTCACGATGGCAAGGTTGGGATTGGCGGACCGAGAAAGGCGCTCGATCTCGTGAAAATGGTTCATACCCATCTCGAGAACCAGCACCTCGGTGTCGGCAGGAGCGGCCAAAACCGTGAGCGGCATACCGATCAGATTGTTGAAATTACCCTTGGTGGCCCAAACGCGATAGCGCTTGGCAAGCACTGCCGCAAGGACATCCTTGGTCGTCGTCTTACCGATAGAGCCGGTAATGCCAACCACGAGGCAGCCAAGCTGCGTGCGATAGGCATGTGCCAGGCGCAGCAAAAATTCCTCGGGATCATCGGTGTGTAGGATGGCGCAGCCCTTACGCTGAGCCAGCGATACAAGCTCGGCGTTGGGCTCGCGCGTCATCACAACAGCGCCGGCGCCCGATTCGATGGCGCGGGAAGCAAAATCGTTGCCGTCGACTTTTTCACCCGGAAAGGCAACAAAAATCGCGCCTTCCTCAACCTGGCGCGAGTCGATAACGCACCCACGGCATACCCGATCGGCTTCTCCCGTCACGGTTCGGGCCCCTGTTGCGGCCGCGAGGTTGTTGACGGCGATCTCTATCATTGCAGCTCCCCTGTAAACCTAATAATGCTATCGGCGTATTGTATCCCAGCGCCGCGCATGCGTGGTGCAGGGCATGTGAACACCCTCCAGATTAATCGACAGCCCTTTTCAGGATTGTAACCCCCTACTTGGTGCGTGGGATACCCAACACATCGAGCGCGTTAGCCATAATGACCTGGAACGGCACGGCGGCGGCATCCGAACCGCTCGGCGTTCCGTCGAGCGTGATATAGCACAAAACCTTGGGTGCTTGCGCCGGGGCAAACCCCATAAAGGACGACATATAGCTCGCTTTGAGGTAGCCGCCTTTTTCATCGGCGCGCTCGGCCGTACCGGTCTTACCCGCCACGTCGTAACCGTCGACGGCGCCCCCGACACCCGTGCCCTCGGAAACGACCGTCTGCATGCACGATATCACCTGGGCGGCGGCGTCCCCAGAAATCGCCTGCTCGCCCTCGCCCCAGTCCTTCTCCTCGCCTTTGCTGGATTTATAAAAGTGCGGCGTCATCATCACGCCGTCGTTGGCAATGCCACCCACGGCGCGCGCAATCTCGATCGGCGAGACAGACAGCGCTTGGCCAAAACTCATCGAGCCCAACGTGGCGCCGTCATACTGGTCACGCTCCTTGACAATGCCAAGGCTCTCGCCGGGAAAATCGATGCCCGAACTGTGTCCAACGCCCCATTTGTCCACGTACGCGGCAAAATCGTCCGCGCCGATCTTATGCCCGACCAATACAAAGCCAACATTGGATGAGCGGCGCATCATCTCGCGCACATCCATGGTCATGGCGTAGTCACGCTTATCGGCATCGGTGACGGTATCGTCGCCGACCTTAATGCTCGCCGGCACCTCAAACGACGTACTCGAGCGCACGACGCCCAAATCGAAACCCGCACCTGCAACGAGCGTCTTAAAGACCGAACCGGGTTCATACGCATCGGTGACCAAGCGCAAGTTCATATCCTCGGTCTTGGCGTTTTCCAGATTGGTCGGGTCGTAGGTCGGATACGAACAGGCGGCCAGAATCTCGCCGGTAGTAGGGTCTGTCACCAAAGCCGAACCGTTCTTGGCTTTGGTCTTCTCGACCGCCTCCGCCAGAGCGTCCTCTGCTGCACGCTGGATATTGACATCCAGCGTCGTCACGATGTCAACGCCATCGATGGCGGCAACCTTTTTATAGGCGCCACCCGCAATATAGCTATCGTCCCTCGCACGCTCTCGTACCAGCGTGCCGTTTGTTCCGGTCAGCAATTTGTCATATTGCTTTTCAAGGCCCGTTAGGCCCACGTTGTCAACGTTCACCACGCCTAGAACCTGCGAAGCCAGATTGCCGTATGGATACACCCGCTTCATCGCCTGCTCAAAGAGCACGCCGGGCAGATTTTTCTTCTTCAATGCCGCGGCATCGTCCTCGTCCACCTGGCGCTTGATATACACCCAAGTGCCATCGGACTGAACCAGCTTGCGGCAAGTCTTCTTATCGATTCCAGTCGCCTTAACCAAGGCCGATACCGTTTTATCGACATCCTCGATCAGCTGTGGATTCACGGCGACATTGCTGCACTCGACCGACGACGTCAGCACGTTGCCGTTTCGGTCGTAAATCGTGCCGCGTTTGGCGTAAAGCGTCTCCGCAAGCAGGCGTCGAGCATCGGCGCGCCCGCGTAACTCATCGGCATTTACGATCTGGTAGTCGGTAAGGCGGATGGCGCCCGCAGCCAGGCCCAAACCGATACAACCCATGACGACATTACGGCGAGGCAATGGCGTCCCCGTAAGCCATTCGGTCGAAGATCGTCTATTCGATCTGCTATTGCGTACTTGAGGGTCATCCGAGCCGCGAAGGCGCGACATTGGGTCGTTGCCACGATTCGACCCCAAGTTGTAAGATGACCGACCCGATCCTTGATAACCAGAACGTCCCTGCGAAGAGGGACGTCCCTGCCCGCGACTCCCGTCTGGACCGCGGCGATAATCATTTGTCATACTCAGCTACCGTCTTATTACTGGACAGCCGCAACCGAGCTAGCGCCCGCGGCTGCATCCTGCGAAAAATCAAGTGTAACGCTCTCGCTGGGCTCCACCATGCCATAAGCGCCCGCAAGATCGCGAATGCGCGTATCGGCACCATAAACAGAGTGCATGACCTCAAGGTCAGAGCTCTCATCGGTCGCCTTCTCGAGCGTGTTGGTAAGCTCGGCGTTGCTGTTGAGCACCTGGGCCGTAACGCTTGCAAGCGCCACGCGGGCGACGCCAATCGTCATGAAGATAGCCGCAATGATGCAAAACGTTTTAAGAACGCTCATGAAAACCGGGCTTACCGCCTGGTTTGCCTGACGGCCCGCGCCCGTGTAGACATCAAAGCGCGGTGTGCGCTGCTCACGAGGAGCAGCGGGCGCCTGCGGTGCCTCGCGGTAGGCGGGCATGGCGTTCATATCATAGGCGAGTGCTGCGTTTGAGGTGTTGTAGCCCATGATATGCCGCCTCCCATCCCGAGTACGTTGGTAGTGTGTTTAAGCTTCGTTTATGGTGCGAGCGGGAGGTCCAATATCGCGCGCGTAACGCTACAAGCGCTCCGCCACACGGATTTTGGCTGATCTCGCCCGAGGGTTGCGCGCAACCTCATCGGGTTGGGCAACCAAGGGTTTGCGGGTGATGACCTTGAGTATCGGCACGTTGCCGCACACGCACACCGGAATCTCCGGCGGACACGTGCACCCCTGGCTCATCTCCTTAAAGTGGTTCTTTACGATACGGTCCTCGAGCGAGTGATACGAGATGACGCAGATGCGTCCGCCCGGGTTGAGCCACCTGGTGGCGGCGTCAAGTCCTCTCTCGAGCACATCGAGTTCATGATTGACCTCGATGCGAATGGCCTGGAAACTTTTCTTGGCCGGGTGTCCGCCATGCCGACGAGCGGCAGCCGGAATGCCAGCCTTGATGATCTCGACAAACTGACCGGTGGTTTCAATCGGTTCGGACTCGCGTCGACGCACGATCTCGCGTGCGATCTGCGAGGCGAACTTCTCTTCACCATAGACGCGTAGAATCCGGGCGAGGTCGTGTTCGTTATAGGTGTTGATGACCTCAGCTGCGTTTAAGGTGTTGTTACCCGGATCCATCCGCATGTCCAATGGGGCATCTTCGTTATACGAAAAGCCCCTGCCAGGGATATCGAGTTGCGGTGACGAAACGCCCAAGTCGAACAGGAAGCCATCGACCCCGGGCACCTCGGCCGAGCAAAGCAGCTCGTCCAAGTCGCCAAAGTTGCCCTTCAGCAGCTGATGCGGGACGCCGGGGACCTCGCGGTCCAGACGGGCACCAGCGGCCTCGAGGGCCATGTCGTCCTGATCGACGCCAAGCAAAAGACCCGTCTCCCCCACCTGCGCGGCCATCTTTACCGAATGACCGGCACCGCCAAGGGTGCAATCGCAGACGACAGATCCGCTCTTTAGCTGCAGCGACTCAAGCACTTCGCCGAGCATGACAGGTTCATGCCGATATTCTTGTGTCAAGATCCCACGCTCCATCCGTTACTCATGCCTTGCCCTTACGAGAAGAAGAGGTCCAGCAGAGCCTCATCGTCATCGTCCTCATCGGCCGTAGCACGGTTCCAAACCTCGAGGTGGTCGTAGTTGCCCACAACCGTGACCTCGCGGTCGAGGTTCGCCTGCTTGCGGAGAGACTCAGAAAGACCGATACGACCGGCGCTGTCCACATCCATCGAGGTGGTGCGCTTGTTGATCGCCCTCATGAGTTTCTGGTCGTTGATGTCACGCGGGTTAAAACCCTCGTGGCCCTCACGACCCGCGAAGAGTCCTTCGACCCACTTATCGAAGGCCTCGGCAGAGAACACGTACAGAGCATCGACATCCAGGGCTTTGAACACGCGAACATGCTCTCCAAGCTCCTCGCGAAGGGGTGCAGGCAGGGACAGACGACCTTTTGCATCGAGATTGCGCTCGTATGCACCCGTCATTCCCATGTGCGCCCTCCCCTCGGTTACTCAGATGGCACGTACGCGGGGAACCACCCCGCCTGTCGACGTCATTAATAATATGGGGAACTGCCCCATTTTTCAACATCTTTCCCCACACCTTCCCCCATAACACCCCACCACTCCACCCTCTATATGCTGTAAAACACCCTCGTTCATATGTTCGAAAACACAACATGTTGTGTTTACAGCAAAGCCGGGATTCCATCTGTAGCAGCCCGGCTTTCAACCTCAACCTTCAAGTTGACCTTGAGGCGAATTTTGTGTCCCTTTACGCGCCGTTCACATCGCCCCCCAAACTTCCCCACCAACGTCACGCGCGACCCACCGGCGCATCGGCGCAAGACAAAAGATGGGGCGGACCCCAGATTGCCGATACGCGCACAAAACCGCGTCACGACAACCTGGGGTCCGTCCCCCATTAGTTGTAAATATGCAGGTCAAAGAGTCGCTAGCGATGCGCCAACGGATGAGCCGCCAGGTAGACCTCGGTCAGCTGCGTACGGTCGACATGCGTGTAGACCTGTGTGGTCGAAATGTCGGCATGTCCCAAAATCTCCTGTAGCACGCGCAGGTCGGCACCGCCCGCAAGCATATGGGTCGCAAAGGAGTGACGCAAGGTATGAGGATGAAGCCCCACCAGTCCCACCTGACGCCCGTATCGCTCGCATATGACGTGAACACTCTGACGCGACAGGCGGCCACCGTTCTTATTTAAAAAGACTGCCGGCGTCTTTGACCCGCGGGCATGAGCGGCCAGGCGCCGACGCCCATCAGCAATATATTGAGCCATAGCCCGTGCGGCACTTCCCACGAGTGGGGCAAGCCGCTCCTTCGAGCCCTTGCCGCGCACCAGCACAAAGCCGTCGTCAAAATGAACGTCGCCCACATCGAGCCCCACCAACTCGCTCACGCGCAGGCCACATCCATAGAGCACTTCCAAAATGGCATGGTCCCGCAAACCCATCTCCCCTTCCGGGAAATCTTGGTCGAGGAGCGCCGAGACATCCCCTACCGAGAGACACTCCGGAAGGCGCTCCGCCTTTTTGGGCAGGCGCAGTGCAGCCGTCGGGTTTTGGGCGACGATTCCATCGCGAACCAAAAAGGCATGCAAACCTTTCACGGCCGCAACTGCACGCTCCACCGAGGCATCGGAGTAGCCCCCGTCGCGCCGATCACCGACAAAACCCTCTATTATCTGACGGTTCACGCCTTCAAAGGACTCAACACCGGCCCGCTGCAGGTAGGAACAGTAAGTCGTCAAGTCACGACGATATGCCGCGATCGTATTGCGCGCCAAGCCTCGCTCGACCGCAAGGTAATCAAGATACTCCCCCGTCACCGTATCGAGCAACGAGGGAGTATCTTCGGTATGTCTTTCGTTCGCTGGCACCCTTAGTCCGTCGCGAGGTTCATGGGCGTCACCTGCAGGCGATCGACACCCTCGTGCTGGCCAATCGAGGCGCGCACGAACTCGCGGAACAGAGGCTGCGGCTTGGTCGGACGGCTCTTAAACTCGGGGTGGGCCTGGGTGGCCACATACCACGGATGCACGTCACGCGGCAGCTCGACCATCTCGACCAGACGCTCGTCAGGCGAAAGACCCGAGATAACCAAACCAGCGCCCTCGAGCTGGTCGCGGAAGGCATTGTTGAACTCAAAGCGATGACGGTGGCGCTCATAGACAAGCTCCTCGCCATAGGCCTCGCGCGCAAGGGTATCGGCAGCGAGCTTGCACGGATAGGCGCCCAGGCGCATGGTGCCGCCCTTCTCGGTCACGTCCTCCTGCGAGCTCATCAGGTCAATTACGCTAAACGGACCGTCCGGATCGAACTCGGAGGAGCTAGCGCCGGCAAGGCCGACCACGTTGCGGGCAAACTCGCACACGGCGACCTGCATGCCCAGACAAATGCCCAGATACGGAATCTTATGCTCGCGAGCAAACTCGGCAGCAAGAATCTTGCCCTCCAGGGCACGCTTGCCAAAGCCGCCGGGCACCAAAATGCCCGATGCGTCGCCCAGCACCTCGGAGACGTTCTGCTCGTCGAGGCTCTCGCCGTCGACCAGCTGCACGTCCACATGACGATCATAGAAAACGCCTGCATGATGCAGGGCCTCGATAACCGACAGGTAGGCATCGGGGAGCTGGGTGTACTTGCCCACAACGGCGATCTTGACCTTGTCGGCATGGTGGTTGGCATGATTCTGTTTGCGCAGGAACTCGTTCCACTCGCCCATGTCGCGCTCGCGCGGGTCCAAGCCCAGGCGCTCGCAAATGCGCAGGTCAAAGTCCTGCTCGGCGAGCAGCTGCGGCACGTCGTAAATACTCGCGCAATCTTCGTTGGTAAAGACGCAGTCGGTATCGACGTCGCAGAAGCTTGCGATCTTGCCACGGATGGCATCGTCGATATGGTGATCAGAACGCAGCACAATGATGTCGGGCTGAATGCCAAAGCTGCGAAGCTCCTTGACCGAATGCTGCGTGGGCTTGGTCTTGACCTCGTGCGCGGCGGCGATATAGGGGACGAGCGACACGTGGATGTAGCAGACGTTCTCGGGACCGGCCTCTTTACGGTACTGGCGGATGGCCTCCACGAACGGCTGCGACTCGATATCGCCAATCGTGCCGCCCAGCTCGGTGATGACCACGTCGGAACCGGTCTGCTCCTCGATGCGGCGGAACTTATCCTTAATGGCGTTGGTGACGTGCGGAATCACCTGAACGGTGCCGCCTAAAAAGTCACCGCGACGCTCGCGGGCAATCAGGCTCTTGTAGATAGCGCCGGTCGTAAAGTTGGAATCACGGGTAAGATTCTCGTCAATAAAGCGCTCATAATGGCCCAGGTCCAGGTCGGACTCGTAGCCATCCTCGGTCACGAAGACCTCACCATGCTGAAACGGGCTCATGGTGCCGGGGTCGACGTTCAGATACGGGTCGGCCTTCTGCATCGTCACCTTGTAGCCTCGTGACTTGAGCAGACGGCCCAACGAGGCCGCGGTGATGCCCTTACCCAAAGACGAAACTACGCCGCCGGTTACAAACACATGCTTGGTCATATTGAATTACCTGCGCTTCCCGTAGAAGTTTTCCATTCACATCTTACGGGTCTTCATTGTAATACTCGAAAAGCAAGCCGCTCGCTATTTTTCACCCGCATGCCCGCATTTCTCCATCTCGAAACAAAACACCGCCCAAGTAGCTTTGGGCGGTGCAGGCTCGTCGAAACTGCCGTGTTGTTACCGATCGGCAGTCTCATCCTTCAACATATCTTGAACAAGCATGCCGGCACGAACACCCTTAAGGTACCACTCGCCTCGCCCGGTCAGGCATATGCCGTTTGCAAGCTGGCCGCCATCATCGTTATAACGAGAAACGACCTCGATAAGGCCATCAGAATCCAAACGGTCGATTGCAGCGCGGGCACGATACGGCGAAACCCCTACGCACTCGGAGAGTGTCTTGCGCGAGAAACCGTACGGCGCACCGTTTCCCTTAGATTGCCGAGCGATCTCCATCAGCACCAGCACCTCGACACGCTTCATATCGTTGACACTCGCACGACCCTTGCCCGCCATGGCAGCCTCCTCAAACCGAGCACGAGCATCAAAAGCACCGCGCATGACCGGCGCATCCCTCGATGGCCGGCAACATCCATCATGGGTAGCCCCGCAAAGGATGTATCCACTGAGGTAATTGTATACCGCTCAAATCGCTTTTGGGCAGGTAAACGGCCTAAATTTCGGCAAATTAAGCCCTAAAAACCCCTAAGCGCCGCATCGAGTGCGCACTCCGATGCGGCGTCTCATCTCAATCTTAGCGATGGAAGAAACCGCGGCGCTCAAACTTGGGCTCACAGCACACGTTAATGCCCAGCTTGCGCAGCACCGTCTCGTCCGTAGGCGAGATAATCACGCTAAAGAAGGCGTCGCAGCCGCGCAGCTGCTCAAGACCCGAAAGAACACGAGTAGCCGTCTCGCTCGTGGCCGAGGTGATAGAGAGCGCCATGAGCGTCTCGTCGGTGTGGAGACGCGGGTTTTTGCTGCCAAGGAAATGCGTCTTGAGCTTGCTGATAGGCTCAATCGCCTCATCGCTGATGACCTCGAGCTCAAGATCGACGCCCGAAACATGCTTAAGCGCGTTCATGATGAGCGAGCTCGCGGCACCCAGACGCGTTGAGGTCTTTCCGGTCACTACCGAACCGTCCGGCATCACCATGGCACCCACGGGACCGCCCGTCAGTTGCTCCCTGGTGAGAGCAGCCGAGCGTGCCGGCGAATAGTTCTTGTCGATGCCGGCTTTTTTCATAATGAGTTTGAGACGGTCGACCTGCTCATCGCCCACGCCAGTACGGCGCACGCTTTCAACCGCGGCAAAATAGCGGCGCACGATCTCCATCTTGGAGGCATCTCGGCATGCATCGTCATCGGTAATGGCAAAACCGACCATATTGACGCCCATGTCCGTGGGGCTCTGATAGGGGCTCTCGCCCAAGATCTTTTCCATCAGGGCGCGAACAACCGGGAACGCCTCAACGTCTCGGTTGTAGTTGACCGTGGTCTTGTTATATGCCTCAAGGTGGAACGAGTCGATGATGTTGGCGTCATCGAGGTCTGCCGTGGCAGCCTCATAGGCAATGTTCACCGGATGCGTGAGGGGGAGATTCCAGACCGGGAAGGTCTCAAACTTGGCATAGCCGGCAGCGGTGCCATGCTTGTGCTCGTGATACAGCTGCGACAGGCAGGTGGCGAGCTTACCCGAGCCAGGGCCGGGCGCCGTCACGACAACGAGCGGACGCGTGGTCTCGACAAACTCGTTCTTGCCGTAGCCTTCATCAGAAACGATCAGGTCGACATCGTGCGGATAGCCCTCGATGGGATAGTGCAGCTTGGCGGGAATGCCGAGCGCGTTTAGACGATTGCGGAAGACGTCGGCAGCGGGCTGACCGGCATACTGCGTGATGACCACGGCGGCAACGGCAAATCCGTTCCCGCGGAACAGATCGACCAGACGCAGGACGTCCTCGTCATAGGTAATGCCCAAGTCGCCACGGGCTTTGTTCTTCTCGATATGGTTCGCATTGATTGCGATGATGACCTCGACGTCGTCGGCAATGCTCTTGAGCATGCGGAACTTGCTGTCCGGTTCAAAACCCGGCAGCACGCGGCTCGCATGATAGTCATCGAACAGCTTGCCGCCAAACTCCAAATACAGCTTGCCGCCAAACTGCGAGATGCGCTCCTTAATGTGAGCAGCCTGCAGCTCGATATACTTCGCGTTGTCGAAACCCTGGCGCATGTATGGCTCCCGTCCCGTTTCCATTTAATGTCCTAGGCGATTATAGCGGAGCAGACCCTCCCCCACCGACGAGGCCGGGGCAGCTAATTTGGGACGGGGCTTTTTTTACAACCCTTTATGTGGGGGTAGTCAAAAAAGCCCCGTCCCAAATTAGCTGCCCCAAACGCACTTCCCCTGCACCAACAATGGCAACATCGCAGGTTGAGCATAAGTCAGCGAGCGCCGTCCAGAACGTACGAGTTGGCATGAAAAAGGCAAGGCATAGACCTTTTGGTCATGTCTTGCCTTTTGAATGACAAATTGTCGTTCTAGGCGGCGCGCAGCGTCAACTGGTTGCGCGGTTCGTAGAACCGCGCAACATAAGAGCGCCCCCTCCCGCGCACGGAACGGGAGGGGGCTAAAGGTAGGAGTCTACCGGTGGGTTGACCCCACCGGACAGACGATGACCAAGTGATCCTCTACAGGATCGTCAAGGTTTCCGTGGGGCACCCGTTGGGTACTTAGATCAACACGCAGGCGACGGTCAGGATGATGGCGCAGACGACGGAGAGAACGACGATGAGCTTAAGGGCAAACTTGAGCCAGGTCGTCCACTCGATCTTGGCCAGGGCGAGACCGCCCATGATGGCACCGGAGGTCGGGGTGAACAGGTTCACGACACCGATGGCGGCGGAGAAGATCATGACCATGACCTCGGGCGAGAAGCCGAGCTTAACAGCCAGCGGTCCCATGATGGGCATGGAGACGGTAGCCATACCAGAGGTCGACGGGATCAGGAAGGACAGGCCGAAGTAGACCAGGAAGCTCATAGGAGCGAAGATCACGCCGGACAGACCAGCCAGGGCACTGGCGGCAGCGTCGAGGACGTAGACGTCGAGACCGGTGTTGGCCATGAGGACGGAGATGCCACGGGCGAGGGCGATGACGAGAACAACGGACATCATGTCGGCAGCGCCGGTGATGAAGGTGTTAACGATCTGCTTCTCGGACAGGCCACCGATGATACCGATCAGGATAGCCATGAGGAAGAACCAGGTGGAAGCCTCGTCGAAGTACCACTGGCCAATGGGCAGGCCGGTGATCAGGGCAGACCAGCCCTGGACGACGGTGTTACCGTCGGCATCGTAGACAGCGCCAGCGTCAAAGAAGTTGGCAACGCCCTCGTTGAGGTCGGCCAGCGGAATGAAGCCGACGATCATGACGACGAAGGTGAAGGCAAAGGCGATCAGAACACCCTTCTGACGACCGGTGAGCTTGACCTCCTTGTTAACCTCGGAAGCAGCCTTGCCGTGAGCCTCTTCGGCGTCCTTGAGCTCCTGCATCGAAAGGATGGTGGAACCCTTGTCAGCCTTGACCTTCTTGGCATAGCCCATGACGAAGAAGATGGAAATGGCCGTGGTAACAATCCACAGGACGGCACCGAGGCCGATGATGATGGACTGGTTGACCTCAATGCCAACGCCGGTCAGAGCGTCGACGGCAGCGCCGACGGCGAACGGGTTAACCGTGGAGCCCAGGCAGCCGCAGCCAGCGCCGAGCAGGACGGTAGCAGCGCCGACCATGGGGTCGAAGCCGGCAGCCATCATGGTAGCGGCGAGCAGGGCGTAGAAGGGAACGGTCTCCTCGCACATACCATAGGTGGTACCACCGAGGGAGAAGATGAGCATAAGGACAGGAACGAGCATGATCTCGTTGCCCTTAAGCTTCTGCACCAGAACGGCGATGCCGTTGTCCAGAGCGCCAGTCTCGGTCATCATACCGAGGAAGCCGCCCAGGATCATAACGAAGAGGCAGACGGGCAGAGCGTCAGCGAAGCCCAGGATCGGGGCGGTGCAGAAATCGCTCAGACGGGCTGCAGTAACAGCGCCGCCGGACGTGCCGGAGACGATAACGGTAATCACTGCAACAATTGCCAGCAGAGCTAGAAGAATGGTGAACGATGAAGGCATACCGCGCTTTTTCTTTGCGGTCTCAGTCATGGTTCTCATCCCCCCTTCATAAATCATTTAACTTTCTCGCGCGAAGCGGATCTTCCGTGCCGTGCCCACCGCCCGACGCAAGATATTTACCAGACAAACCGCTCGGGGTGTGCAGCAATACACCCCGAGCGAAATGCTTAAAGGCTCTTACTTGAGCGTTGCGTACATGACAGCCTTGATGGTGTGCATGCGGTTCTCGGCCTCGTCGAAAACCTTGGAAGCGGGGCTCTCGAAGACCTCGTCGGTGACCTCCTGCTCGGTAATGCCGAACTGCTCGCACTTCTCGGCGCCAATCGTGGTGTTGGTGTCGTGGAAGCTGGGCAGGCAGTGCAGGAAGATGGCACCCGGGTTGGCCATAGCCATGACCTCGGAGGTGACACGATACGGGGTGAGCTGAGCGATGCGCTCGGCCCAGACCTCGTCAGGCTCGCCCATGGAGACCCACACGTCGGTGTAGATAACGTCGGCACCGGTGACGCCGTCCTTGACGTCGGTGGTCAGCTTGATGGTGCAGTCGTTAGCCTCGGCGATAGGCTTGCAGGCCTCGATGACGTCGTCAGCGGGCATACACTCCTCGGGGCCACAGGCCACGAAATTCATGCCAAGCTTGGAGCAGACAACCATGAGGGAGCGAGCAACGTTGTTCTTGCAGTCGCCCATGAAGACGAGGGTCTTGCCCTTGATGTCGTAGTTGAAGTTCTCCTGGACGGTCAGGATGTCGGCGAGCATCTGGGTGGGATGCCACTCAGTGGTCAGGCCGTTCCACACGGGCACGCCGGACTTAGCGGCGAGCTCCTCGACGTCGTCCTGGGCAAAACCACGGAACTCGATGCCGTCATACATGCGGCCGAGAACGCGGGCGGTGTCCTCGATGGACTCCTTCTTGCCCATCTGCGACGAACCCGGATCGAGGTAGGTGACGCCCATGCCCAGATCCATGCCGCCGACCTCGAAGGCGCAGCGGGTACGAGTGGAGGTCTTCTGGAAGAGCAGAACGATGTTCTTGCCCTCGAGATAGCGATGCGGAACGCCAGCGCGCTTCATATCCTTGAAGTTCTTGGAGAGCTTGAGCAGGTACTCGATCTCCTCAGTGGTGAGGTCGAGGAGCTTGAGGAAGCTACGGCCGGAGAGGTTAACACCCATGGTTCGTTTCCTTTCGAAAAATGAATTACGCAAGTATTCGTGTTGCCCGTTTGACGGGCAAAACCGGTGCGGTTGTAGGGGGACCGCACCGGAAACGGAAAGACTTAGAGGTCCTCGCGCCAGAAGGGCATGCTCATGCAGCGCGGGCCGCCACGGCCGCGGGAGAGCTCGGCGGAGGGCACGACGAGAAGGTCCAGGCCCTCCTTGTACAGCA